>JANMBS010000559.1:0-5835 GCA_031360525.1 Thermomicrobiales bacterium | reverse complement strand
CGGCCAAGCGCGGCGGTCGCCTCGTCCGGCGGCTCGTCCCGTGGTGGAATCGCGACCAGGCGCGATCGCCGATGCCGTGGGGCGGCGGCGGGCCGAACGGGGGGTTCTCGACGGCCCGGCCGTGGCTGCGCATGGCGCCTGATGTCGAGACGCGCAATGTCGCCGTCCAAGAGGCCGATCCGGCGTCGGTGCTCTCGACGTACCGGGAGCTGCTGTGGCTGCGCCGGCGGCATCCGGCGCTCCAGGTCGGGCGCTATCGCCGTCTTCCAGGGACGTCGCGCGACTTGTACGCCTTCGAGCGCGCGACCGACGACCAATCGATCATCGTCGCGGTCAACCTCGGGGAGAAGGCAACGCCGTTGCGGGTCCGGACGAAGCGCCGCTGGACCGTGCTGTTCGATACGCACGAACAGGGGTCGACGGAGCTGATCGGCGACGATCAGCTGACACTGGCTCCGCGCGAGGCGCTCATCCTGCTCGCCACCTGACGTCCGAGGTCAGGCGTTCGTACCAGCGAGGATCGAGGCGGCCCCTGCTACGATGACGGCCGATCCACCTCACTGACGCCGGGGAGCACCACGTGCCGCTTGATTTCCTGAAGCGCAAGGGGAACGCCGAGGCATCGCCCGCGGCCTCGGGCCCCAGCGCGGGATCCTCCGGGTTGATGCCCGAGGAGGTCGTTGCCCAGGACCACCTGCTCAAGCTGTACTACGCCGGCAAGAGCAGCGAAGGCGTCCGCCTCAAGGCCGGACCGAAGGCGATCGCCGAACTGCCGACGATGCTGCTCGGGCTTGCCCGTGCCGAGATCGAAGTGGTGGAGCCGCTCCCCATCGAGTTCAGCCAGGCGACCCCGAACATCGTCAGCCCGTCCGAGGCCATGCAGTGGCTCAACGCCCACCACGTCCACTCGCCGATCACCCGTCACGCACTGGTCGTGCTCGAGTCGATCGATGCGGTCGATCTCGCCTTCGACACCTTCGTCTGCTCGCTGCTGGACGGTGAGGTCGACACGTCGGGCTACCCCGAGTACAACGCGATCGTCGGCGGGGTCGCGGCGCACTGGGATGAGGCGACCGGCGACATGATCTGCCGGGCGGTCGTGGGCTGGGGTGGCAAAGGCGTCCGCGGGGACACCGACAGGATCGGCGCCAAGCTGCTTGGCGGGATCCTGAGCAACATCCTGGCCAGCCAGTACGCCCTCGGCCTGACGAACACCGAGCGGCCGGTCCCAGCTGCCGGGCGTGGTGGTCTCGTCTGCGCCCATTGTGGGTTCGCATCCGCCCACGAGCGGGCCTTCTATTGCCCGAAGTGCGGCATGCGCCTGCTCCGCGGCTGACCGCCGCCCAAGATGCCCACCTACGACTACGAGTGCGCGGCCTGCCGCCGGCGGTTCGAGGTGGTCCATGGCGTCCATGGCGAGGGCCCGACGACGTGTCCGCTATGCGGCAAGGGGCCTGTCCGGAAGGCGATCACGGCGGCGAGCGTCCACTACAAGGGATCGGGCTGGGCCAAGAAGGAACGCCGGACGACCGCGGCCTCCGGCGCCTCGAAGGTCGGGGGCGCTGCATCCGGCTCGGACGAGGGCTCGACGAGCGACGCGGCCACGTCATCGGACACGGACACCTCGGGATCGTCGCCCAAGAAGTCCGGATCCGGATCGGCGGCGTCGTCCGACACGTCTGCATCGAAAACGACCGAGAAGCCGTCGACGTCGGGCGCGTCGACGACCTCGGACTGACCGATGGCGGCCCCGACGGACTGGATCACCCTCGCCGAGGCGGCCGAGATCCTGGCGGCCGCCAACGTCCATTTCCGAGCATCCACCATCGGCGGCTGGGCGCGTTCCGGTCGGTTGCAGAGCATCAAGCTCGGTGGCCGACGGTTCGTCCGGCGCGGTGAGGTCCGGGCGCTCGTGACGGCCCCGCGACGCGTGCATATCGAGGACGTCCGGCCGGTCCTGTTCGAGGACCTAGGCGGCTGATCCCGGCCACCGACCGATGGACCCCGCCGCGATCATCGCGCGAGTGCTGGAACGGCCGCAGGTCGCCAAGGTCATGCGCGTCCTCGACATCTATGGACACGCTGCCGGGGGCCTGCTTGCCAACGGCCTTGCCTTCTCGGCGCTCTTCGCTGCCATCCCGACGACTCTGCTCGTGCTCGGCGTCGCGGGCTGGATCACCGCGGGGAATCCGGGAGCCAGCGCGCGGGTGGTCAACGCACTGATCCAGGCGTTCCCGCCGCTGGCCGAATTGATCAATGGGGCCGTGTCGGCGATGAGCCAGGGAGCGGCGCTCACCTCGCTGATCGGCGTCGTCGGCGTCATCTGGACCGTCAGCCAGCTGTACGGCGCGCTCGATGTCGCGTTCGCGCGCATCTTCGCCGAGGCACCCGAGCGGGACATCGTCGGCCGGACGGCGCGAGGCCTCCTCGTCGTCTTGCTCATCGGAGGCGCCATCCTCGCGTTCGTCGTCGTCGTCTCGTTGGCCGGCCTGCTGGACGCGGTCCTGCCCGGCGAGGTGCCGATAGCCAGTGTCGCGATCTCGGTCGTGCGCTCGGTCCCGTTCCTGTCGTTCATGGCCGCGGTCGTCGTCCTGGTCACGTACCACGAGTTGCCACCGACCGCCCCGCGCTGGCGTTCGGCGCTGGTGCCGGCGATCATCGTCGGGATCGCCATCATGGTGCTGAGTCAGATCTTCGTGGCGCTCGTCCCGCGGTTGGTCGGCGTGGCCGCGCTCGCCGGATCGCTCGCGTCGGCGTTCATCGCGCTGGCCTGGCTGTCGTTCACGTTCCAGGCGCTGCTCTACGGGGCGGCCTGGGTGCGCTTCCGGGACGAGTCGGCGGACGAGGCCGCGTCAGAGGGCCTGGGGAGTGCCGCAGCGCCGGCAGAACCGGGCAGTGGCCGAGAGTGACAGCCCGCAGCTGACGCACGGCTGGATGCCACCGTTAGCGACCGGCCGGCCGCCGACGGTCGGAGGGGCGACGACCTCGCGGGCCGATTCTGCCCACAGGGCTTCGAGGCCGCCCGTCGGTGCCGGCGGGCGATTCAGGAAGGGCAGCCCGGCCGCTGGCGAGACGCCGCCGGGCCATTCGGGGCGGGCGGGCCACTGCGGTTCGGCAGGCGGGTTCGCGAGCGTCGCGGCGGCGGGCATCGAAGGTGCGGTCGGCATTCCTAGCGGGAGATCCGCCGCCGGGTCCGGCGCGACCATCTGCCAGGTCGGCTGGGGAATGACGTCGTCGATCGGGGGCCCGGGTTCGGCGGCCACCGGTTCGGGCTCGGGCTCGGCGGCGACTGCCTCTGCCTCGGTCTCGGTCGCGGCCGCGATCACCTCGACTTCGGGCTCGGCGGCGACGGCCGCGGCCGGGGCCTCCGCTTCAAGAGCGTCCGCGACCGGCGGATCAGCTTGTTCAGCCTCGTAGGCGTCGAGTTCATCGTCGAGGTTCTGGCCGGCACGGAATCGACGGAGGAAACTGCCGGTCTGGGCCGCGCCCTTCTCGCCGAAGGTCGGGGTCGTCGCCGGTTCATCGCGTGCCGCGTCGAACGCGACAGCGGCGGCGCTCCAGGCCGCAAGACGGGCGGCGATCTCGGCCGCCCCATCCGTCTCTTTGGTGGCGCCGGCATCCTCGACCGCGATGGCCTCCGTCTCGCCAGTGACGGGTTCGACATCGGCCGCGCCGACCTCGGCCGCGGCGGCGACTACGGCCTCGGATGCCGGGGCGTCTGCAGCGACCTCGACGTCGGCGACAGCCTCCGCCTCGGGGACGGCCTCGACGACGGGCTCGCTCTCAACCACTGCCTCGACGGCGTCCGGCGCGGAAGCCACAGGTTCGGCTCCGGCGACCGTCTCGGCCGGCTCATCGAGTGCCGGCGGGCCCGTCAGTGCCTGGAGGCGGCTGGCGACGGTGGACGTGTCGACCGCGCCGTGCGCGCTCACGGACCCGTTGGCGCCGTGCGCGTCGACCGTTTTCAGTGGGTCCGCGACGAGGTACGAGCTCGTGACGAGATCGGGGAAGGGCGCCGGCATGACCTCCTGGTCGAGGTGCGGGGCGCAGGTCAGGCAGCGTGCCTCGGCCTCGTTCCAGCAGTTGGGGCAGGTGTACTGCCGGCACGACATGCAGAAGTTGAACGTCTTGTGGAAGGCATCGAGCTGGTGGGATGTCAGCTCGCGATCGGTGTCGCTCCGGGCGGCGGCCATCGCCTCATCCATCGAATTGTCATCGGACAGGACGAAGTTCTTGAGGCCGCGAGACAGGACCCTGACGCCCTGGAGGCGCACGCGCGGACGCGCGGATTCGAACGTGTAGCGCGTGCCACACCGTTCACAGAACGATTCGGTCAGGATCTCTGTCATCGGGTCCCCGAGTTCCGCGCGGATAACGCCCGGGACGGCAGGACCGCTCGAGCGGTTCGAGTGTATACCGCAGGGTACCGACGGCCCCTCCGCCGGGTGTACCGTTCCGAAGCGCCGAATGTCAGGGTGGAATCGACCCTCGGGGCACCGCACGACCCTCTGCTAGACTCCGCCACCGACCATGCCGCCCCTCACCGCCATCGAGCGGTTCTTCGAACGATTGTTTGAGCGCCCGTCGGCTCGTCTGTTCCGCGCGCGCGTCCAACCGATCCAGCTCCAACGCCGGATCGAGCGCGCGATGGAGGCGGAACGCCTGACGACCTCGGACCGCACGCTCGCCCCGAATCGCTTCGTCGTCCACCTCAACCCAGCAGACCTGGCCGAGTTCGGCGACATGACCGGCTCCCTCGCGTCCGAGCTTGCCGATGGCGCACTGTCGTTCGCCCGCGCGCACCGCTATACCGTCGTCGACCGGCCGCGGGTGGACCTCCTCTCCGACCCGACCGTCGAGCGGACCGACATCCGGGTCGATGCCCGCTTCGCCGAGGCGGTGGGCGGGCGCGGCGGGCACGGCCCGGTCGCCCTGTCCCCGGAGCATGAGCCTGCCATCGACGAGATCGACCCGACACTGACGCGGGTCTACACGGTGCCGCGCCCGCGGACGCCGCGTGCCGTGCTGCGCGTGACCGATCCGGATGGCAGGACTCGCGAGATCGTGGTCGAGGGCGATCTGACGATCGGGCGAGCTACCGACAACGACCTGGTCGCCATCGATGGCCGAGTCTCGCGCCATCACGGCCGGATCTCCGGACGGCGCGGCACCCTCGTCTACGCGGACCTCGGCAGCACGAACGGCTCGCGGGTCAACGACGTTGCCGTCAGCGAGGTGGTCCTGGGTGTCGGCGACCGGCTCGAGGTGGGGGACACGTCGATCATCGTCGAGGTCGCCGGGGGCGCATCCGACTGATGGATGGCTTCCTCCTGGTCGTGTGGGCCATCCGCCTGCTCTTCCTCGCCCTGCTGTACCTGTTCCTCTACCGCGTCATGAAGGCGCTGCTGCGCGACCTGCGCGCCGCGGCTCGCGAGCCAGCCGACCGGCCGGGGCGGCTGGTCGTGCTCGAGTCGCCCAGCGGCGAACCGCTGGCCGGCCACTCGTTCGGTCTGGATGTCATCACGCCGCTCGGTCGCGACGTCAACAACGCGATCGTCATCGACGATCCGTTCGCGTCGGCCGACCACGCCGTCCTGACCTATCGAGGTCGGAGCTGGTACCTGGAAGATCTGGGCAGCACCAACGGTTCCTACATCAATGGACGGCGGGTCGATGGCGTCGCCCCGATGGGCTTTGGGGATGAACTCCAGATCGGCCAGGTCCGGATGCGGCTCGAGCGGGCCCTCGGGTGACGAACGCCACGCCGGCGAGCCGGCCCGCGCGCCCGGGGACCCTCCCGCGCGTCCTGGGACCGATCCGCCCACGACCGCGCTG
>JANMBS010000552.1:0-11109 GCA_031360525.1 Thermomicrobiales bacterium | reverse complement strand
ATCGACGGGATCGCCCCGATCGCGGGCGGATCGGACTGGCTCCTCGCCGACCGGCGGGCCGGCTTCTATGCCTTCGAGGCGCTGCCTGCTGAATCGAACCCGCTGTACACGACCTACTTCGACCTGCGCACCGTCCAGCTGGCGAACGCGGTCCTGACCTCGTCGCCGCTGAGCGCCCCCGTCGCCGCCGACCTGCCGGCCGGGACCGACGGCCTTCTCGTCATCGAGGAGGGCGATCTGAGCGGCGTCGCCCTGTCGGCCGAGGCGACCGCCGCCGGTGTCACGTTGACCACCGTCGCCGATCTCGCGGCTCGCGACGCCGAGCGGGTCCGTGTCTTGCTCGACCACGGCTCGATCCTGCCCGCCGACGACCGGTTCGCGCAGCTGACCCGCGCGCTCTGGACCCAGGGCGTCGTGCTCGATGTCCCGGCCGGGGTCCGGCTGGCACGGCCGATCATCGTCCGCTGGCACGCCGGCGAAGCCGACCGGGCGCTCATCTCGCGCACGTTCATCTCGCTTGGCGAGGGAGCGACCGCGACTGTGCTGGAGGAGCTCGTCGCGTCCGGACCCGGCCCCCTCGCCCTCGATGGGGGCCAGTCGTACCTCGCCGGGACGCTAGAAGTCCGCCTCGCGCGCGACGCTCGGCTCGAACTCGCCAGCCTCCAGGAACTCCCCGCGACGACCGTCGCGTTCCAGCACCGCAACGCGATCATCGGCGAGGGCGCGACGCTCCATTGGGCGCTCGCCCAGCTCGGGTCGAGACTCGTTCGGAGCCGCGTCGACAACCGGCTCGAGGGCGACCGCTCCTCGGTCGAGCAGGTCGAGATCGTCTTCGGCGGCTCGGACCAGGTCTTCGACCTGACGTCGTACACCCACCACATCGGGAGGGACACGACCGGCAACCTCCTGTCCAAGGGCGCCCTGCTCGATCGGGCCCACTCATTCATGAAGGGGATGATCGTCATCGATCGCTCTGCGGTCGGGACAGACAGCTTCCTCGGTGAGTTCGGGATGAACCTGTCAAAGGAGACCCGCTCGGTCGCCATCCCGTCACTCGAGATCGACCAGCCCGACTGCCGCCGGGCAGCCCATGCCAGCTCGGTCGGTCCGATCGACGAGAGCCAGCTCTTCTACCTCGAAAGCCGCGGGATCCCGCCCGACGAGGCGCGCAAGTTCATCGTCCTCGGCTTCCTCGAGCCGGTCGTCGCGCGGGTCCCCGTGACCGACGCCCAGGATCGCCTGCGCGACCTGCTCGAGCAGAAATGGGATGCCGGGGTCGACACCGGGGCCACCGCCGCCGCGTGAGACGCATCGACCTCCTCGGTGTCGATGAGGTCCCCGACGGGACCATGAAGATGGCCTTCGTGGATGGCACCGACCAGGTCCTGGTCGTCCATTCCAACAGCCGGCTCTACGCGATGCAGGGGATCTGCACGCACGAATACTTCGAGCTCGACAAGGGCTTCCTGACCGCCGGCACGATCACCTGCGCCCTTCATCTGTCGCGTTTCGACCTCGAGCGCGGCGAGCCGCTCGACCCGCCGGCCGAAGTCCCGCTGGCGGTCTACACGGTGGTGGTCGAGGACGGCCGAGTCATCCTCGAGGCGCCGGACGGGCCCCTGCCCATCAACGAGTGACCGCGAACCGTCCCGGACCGGTACCAACGTCACCTATCGAGAAGCGCGCCCCACGGGGTACTGTTGGGCGATGCAGCCCATCGAATTCGTCGGCTTCGCCGGCGACTGCACGATCTCCGGGAAGATGACGATGTTCGGGGAGCGGCTGAGCGACTTCCTGAATGGCCAAGAGCGCTTCCGCGTCTATCACGTGGAGCTCGAGAGCCTCGAGGACGGTCACACGGTCGCCGTCGACAGCGTGTCGATCGTGCGCGACGACTTGTTCGCCGTCATCGCCACGGGCCCGCGCGGTGCCGAGAAGCAACGTGTCGAAAGCCAGACGAATCGCCTCCAGATCTCGACCGGCCCCTATCTGATCCTGGGCCGGCTGCACACGAAGCCCGGCATCGACGCACTGGCCAGCGTCCTGAAGCGCGAACAGATGATCCCGCTCACGGACGTCACGATCGCCTACGAGATGGCCGGTAAGTTCATCGCCCGAGATCTCGGCGCGATCATCGTCAACCGGATGCTCGTGGAATGGATCTCGCCGACCCCCGAGTCGACGACGGTCTTCCCGGACGTCACGGTCAGATCGCCTTTCACCCAACGAATGCTCAAGGACTTCACGGACGGCTAATCCGAGCCGATACACCCCGCGCACCGCGTGACGGCGCGGGCGCGCGTTGCGCACGAGCGCACGAGCGCACGAGCGCACGATATGCAGATCAGTCATCAAGATAGCCTTGAGTGAGCGTGGCCGGGTGTCGAATCCGACGGAATCTCGTCAGGGCCAAGCGCGCAGATCCCGGATTTGATGACTCAGCTGCATATCCGGGGCGGACGGCTAATCCGAGCCCTGACCTGTGGCGAACGAGCCGGTTCGGGGGTTCTCCCTCCGCGTTCGCGGGCGGTCGAGGCGGAAGCGCTCCTCTCCGAGGCCCACGCTCGCTCCCTTGATCCGACCCACCACGTGTCGGCCGATGACCGGTCCGTGCTTGAAGCCGTGACCCGAGCCGCCGCCGACCAGCCAGACGTTGTCGTAGTCGGGATGCCGGTCGATGATGAATTGGCTGTCCGGCGTCGACTCGTACTGGCAGACGCGGGTCTCGAGGACCGGGGCGCCGGCCATGGCCGGGAAGCGCATCGCCAGGTAGGAACGCACGATCTCGACGCTCTCGGGGTCGACGATCCGTTCGCCATCGGTGGGGTCGAAGGCTGGGCCGAAGCGGTCGGGCCCGACTTTCATCCCGCGTCCATCGACCGCCGGGATCCCGTAGACGGCCCCGACGGAATCCAGCCAGCACGGCAGCGTTCCCGCCGCGAACCGGCCATCGCCGGCGGGTGACCCGACGAACAGGACGTCCTGCTTCGTCACCCGCACGAGGTCGCCGACCACTTCCGGGAAGAGGCGGGGCAGCCACGGGCCGGCGGCGAACACGAACTCGGCCGCGGCGTGCCGCCGGCCGTCGCCCAGCACGACGTCGCGGAGCCGACGCCCGTCCGCCGCGCCCGGCTCCGCCCACCCGAGCGCGAACCGCCCGCCCTCGCCCTCGAACGTTCGCGCGACCGCAGCGACGCCGCGACGGGCCATCAGCAGGCCCGCTTCAGGCTCGAAGATGGCGAACGCGAGGTCGTCGGATCGCATCTGCGGCCAGCGATCAGCGATATCCGCTGGGGTGAGTCGCTCCACCGGGATGCCCTCCGCCCGCAAAGTCGCCTCCGATGACGCTTCCCAGCCGCCCTCCTCGTGGGCTAGCCACAGCACGCCGGCGGGCACGAACAGCGCTTCGCCGATCGACTCGGCCAGGGCGTTCCATGCCGTCAGTGCCGCGCGCGACCAGCGGCTGTAGAACGGGTCGTCGCTGTGCGAGGCCCGGATGATCCGGGTCTCGTCGCCCGAGGTGGCCCGCGCGTGGCCGGCCCCGAATGCGTCGATGAGCGTCGTCCGCCAGCCCTCGCGTCGGCCATGCAGGGCGATCCAGGCGCCCATGACCCCGGCGCCCACCACGACGAGGTCCGCCGCCTCCCCCGGCGGCGGGTCGCCGACCCGATCGGTCACGGTGTCAGCGTGAGCGTCGAGGCCGCCGCAGCAGCCACGGCGGCCGGGGTGAACGGCAGTGGGACGGTCTCGCCGTCGGTCCACGGCCCGATCTGGTCGTTGTAGTGACGGTCGAACGGATTCCCCGATTGGCCGGTCGTGATGATGAGCCGCGCACCGTCGAGATCGCGCATATCCACTGTCAGGCGGTAGCTCGGCATGTTGGTCACGTCGAAGACGCGGTCGATGCCGACCGGGACGTAATCGGGATCGTCCGGATCCCGGTAGGCGGAGGAGAACCGCATGTAGGTGTTGTTGACGGCGCCGGCGGTCCCGGGCACCGCACTCGGGCCCTCGTTGAAATACCACTCGAGGGGCCCGATGCCACCCTGGCCGAGGGTGGCCTCGCGGAATGTCGCCGTGTGGAGCCGGCCCCACGACCAGCCGTCGGAAGCGCCAAACGCTGCGCGCAACTCCGCACCGGCCTCGTCCAGCGCCCGGGCCACGATCACGTCCGCGGTCTCGGTGACGCCCGAGGTCGTCGTGTCGTCCCACCACGCCGATGTCGGGTCGCCCAGCAGCCTGCCGAGCATCACCCACGAGAACGGGCTCCCGACGTAGTCACGAGCAAGGGTGCCGAGATCATCGTCGAAGATGTCGCGCATCACCCTGTACTGCCATGCGTTCCAGGCGGCGCAGCCGAGGCTGCTCTTGTCGCAGGCGCCGTCCCAATCGCGGATCCTGGTGGCGATCGCGGCGCCGTCATCGGTCGCCGGCACGGCGCCCTCGAGGTACGGGACGATGTCGCGCGCCGCGAGCGGCGCATCGTCGGTCTGGATGCGCCTCATCTCCTCGATGGTCAGGCCGTCGGCGCCGTACTGGTCGAGGAGCTCGATGATCCGCTCCGCCCGGAACCCCGGGTCCCACTCCTGGGCCACGAAATACGGGAAGTTCGCGTCGACCGCAGCGTTGTTGGCGCTCACGATCCGGCCGTCCTCCGGATCGAACTGCCAGGGCAGGTCGTCGAACGGGATCCGGCCCGTCCACTCGCCGCTGCCGTCGTCGCCACGGACCGGGCGATCGCCGCGGTCGTCGGGGTTCGAGCGGATCGGGACGTAGCCCGGGAACTGGTAGCCGATGTGGCCGTCGACGTCGGCGTACACGAAGTTCTGCGCTGGGGCGCCAAACAACGCAAGGCTCGCCCGGAAATCCTGGAAGTTGGCCGCGGTGTTGAGCCCGAGGATCGCTTCGAGCGTCCGGTCCGGCCCGAGGTTGGCGGTCCAGCGGATGGCCATCGGTGGGGCGTCCTTCAGCCGTTCGTCCACGTCGTTGAGGATCGGACCATGCACCGTGGATCGGACCTCGAGGTCGAACGGCTCCTTGCCGGACACCTTGATCTGTTCGTGGCGGATCTCGAACGGGGTGGACGCTCCGTCGTGCAGGTAGGCGTTGGGGTCCGACGGGTCGACGACCTCGATGACGAGGTCCTGAACGTCGGGATCGATGTTGGTGGCGCCCCACGCGATCCGGGCGTTATGGCCGAGGACGACGCCCGGCACGCCAGGGAACGAGACGCCCGCGACGTCGTATGGGCAGGCGGCCGAGACGGTCCGGCAATGCAGTCCATTGATGAACCAGATCGACGGCATCGAGATGCCGAGATGCGGATCGTTTGCGAGCAGGGCCCCGCCGGTCAGCGACATCTCCGGACCGACGACCCAATCGTTCGAGCCGATCCCGTGGTCCGAGGCGAGGCCGTCGGCGGCATCGAGCCCGGCGGTCTGGAGGAGTCCCTGGCCCAGACCGGCGATCGAGCGCCAGGCGGCGGCTTCGGCGGTGCCGATCGGACGGAGAGTGGAGGCGGGGTCGGTGGCGCCCGTCGTCCTGCCGTCGCCGGCGTCGGTGGCTCCGGTCGCTCCGGCGCCTCCGGATCCGGGCAGACCCGTCGGGGTGATGACCGGGGCATCCTCGCGGTAGGGCGGGAACAGCTCATCGGTCCGGGCCGGGTCGCCAAGCTTCGCATCGGCGAGATAGCGGAAGACCTCCGACTCGAAGTTGCCGCCGAGGTTCCACGCCTGGACCTTGCCCCAGGCGAGAGTGTCGAGGTTCGTCCACGGTTCGGGCGTGACGCCGGCCGCGAGGAAGGCCAGGCCGAGGGACCCGCGATGGTCATCGAGCCAGACGTTCACACCCTCCGTGTAGGCGTCCAGGATCGCTCGCGCCTCGGGAGCTACGGCATCGAGATCGCGCTGCGCCGCGACACGCCAGCCCAGGGTCCGGATGAACTTGTCGGTGTCGAGCTGGCTCGCCCCAAACATCTCAGCCAGGCGCCCGGCCGAGATGTGGCGCCAGACCTCCATCTGCCACATCCGTTCACTGGCATGGACGTAGCCCTGCGCGACGAAGAGATCGTGCGCGGTGTCGGCGGTGATGTGCGCGATCCCGGTCGCGTCGCGCACGACGGTCACGTTCGCCGAGAGGCCCGGGACCGCAGCCGTCCCGCCCGTCTGTGGGAATGCCCGCGCGGTCACCCAGACGACAAGCCCGGTGACCGCCAGGACCGCGACCAGCACGACGACGAGCAGCGCGCCTATGGCTCGCTTGACCACGCGCACGGGCTCCTCCTCCAGCGTCGGCGACGGCCCGACAGTCCGCTAGTGTGGCGCGCAGCCGTCATTCCCGTGGCGTGTTCGGGCGCGAATCACGGGGTCGGTCGAATGGCCACTGGTCAGCGCCGGAGGATCGTTCCCAGACCGAGCGACTCGGCCTGCCGCACGATCGCCGCTCCGAAGACAACGTCCGCCAGGCCGACACCCAGGTGGGTCACGACGACACGCCCGGTCTCTGGCCGCCCGGCCCCGGTCAGGATCGCCTCGCCGAGCGTCATCGACGGGTCCGGATAGCCATCGAATAGCCCGACGTCGCGGTTGGCCAGGAACTGGCCGCGGTCGTCGACCAGGAAGAGCGAGGCGTCGCGCGCGACCTCGGCGGCGAGGTACGTGGCGTAGTCGACCGGAACGACGAGCGCGTTCGGGGCCAGCCAGTCGGCCGTCATCACCTGGCGGACGGGTCCGAAGGATGCCGCAGTCACCACGACGTCGGCATCCCGCACGGCGGCGCGCGCCTCGGGTGCGACCGTGACCTCGCCGATCCCTTCGGTCGCCCGAGCCGCCGCTGCCAGCGTCTCTGCTCGTTCGGGATGCCGATCGAAGAGGGTCAAGGTCCCGCCGGGCAGGACCCGGCCGAGCACCGCGAGGTGGCTGTGGCCCTGGACCCCCGCACCGATGAGCGCCGCCCGGGGCGCTCGTCCCGTCACGACCGGCGCGAAATGACGGATCGCCACGCCCGAGACCGCGGCCGTGCGGAGCGCCGTGATCGGACCACCATCGAGGATCGCGATCAGCTGCCCTGTCGCGGCGTCGTTGATGACGACGACGGCGTTGATGGCCGGCATCCCCAGCTCGTTGTTGGTGGCGAACCCCGCCACCCACTTCATCCCGAGGAGGTCTTTCGCCCCATCCGCAGCCGCGCCCCGGAGATGGGCCGGCATCGCGTGTGCGAACGAGCCCTCCGGCCGTGGATGGACCCCGATCTTCGGCGGCAGCTCGGCATCGGCCACGAGCGCCGTCATGGTCCGTTCGGCAAGCGCCAGCCGCTCGTCGATGTCGGGCATGGCCGCCAGGACGTCCGCGGCCGAGAGATAGCGAAGAGGCAGGGGATCGGGCGTCGGCGACCGTGGCACGCTCGCGAGTCTACGCGGTGAGGATGGCCTACGATGTGGCCGTGCCCCCCATCGATGTCGAGCAGAGCCTCGACAACCTGAAGCTGGAACGCGACGCGATCATCCTGTACGACGCGCTTTCCGCGATCGAGAAGGATCCCCGTCGCGCCGCGGCATTCGTGCGGATCGCCGGTAACGAGCGCCGCCACGCAGACATCTGGGCTTCGAAGCTGCGCGACCTCGGGGCCGACGTGCCGGCCGCGAACCGTCCGCGCATGCGGGTCCGCTTCATCATCTTGGCCGCCCGATTGCTGGGGACCGCCGCGGTCGCCGACCTCGTCAAGGCGCTTGAAGGCGACGAGGAGAACGCCTACGACGCCCAGGGTGCCTCGCCCGAGGTCGCGGCGATCGCCGCCGACGAACGCGAACACGCGGTCATCTGGGACCAGTTGAAGGCCGGCGCTGAGATCGCCGGGGCCGCCGCGGTCGCCCACACCTCCCGCGACGGTGTCGCGATCGCCCGCACCGCCCGGAGCGCCGCCGAGGTCGGGCAGCACGAGACGTGGCACAGGGCCGGCGGCCGGTCCGGGACGCTCCGAGCGGTCATCTTCGGGGTCAGCGACGGCCTCGTCAGCAGCCTGTCTTTGGTGATGGGCGTGGCCGGCGCGTCGTCCGGGAACCAGAGCTTCATCCTCCTCGCCGGGATCGCCGGCCTGCTCGCAGGGGCGTTCAGCATGGCCGCCGGCGAGTACATCTCGATGCAGAGCCAGCGCGAGCTGTTCGAGCGCCAGATCGCCCTCGAGCGCGCCGAGATGGAGGCGATGCCCGAGGAAGAGGAGGCCGAGCTGGCCGCCTCGTACCGGTCCAAGGGCTTCACCGCCGACGAGGCCGCGACGATCGCCCATCGCATCTTCGAGGATCCCAACACGGCGCTCGACATGCTCGTCCGCGAGGAGCTCGGCCTCGACCCCGACCAGCTCGGCTCGCCGTGGCGGGCCGCGGCCGGGTCGTTCGTCGCATTCGCGGTCGGTGCCGCAATCCCGGTCATCCCGTACTTCTTCGGCGGGGGGAACACGATCCTGCTCGTCAGCCTCGGCCTGAGTCTCGTCGCGCTGTTCGCCGTCGGCGCCGCGGTGAGCCTGCTGACCGGCCGTGGCCTCATCTTCTCTGGCGTCCGGCAGCTCGCCATCGGCCTAGGGGCTGCGCTCGTGACCTACGCGATCGGCTCGATCATCGGCGTCTCGACCGCGGGCTGACGAGATGGCGGAGCGGTTCGCCGGGACCTCCCATGACGCCGTCGTCGGCGGTCTTAGCGTAACCTGCCTCGAGGCCCACCTCCCATCGGGGACGCTCCAATGGCCACAGCGCCGAGGAGCCGGCGAATGGTGAAACCGATGACGCCGTCGAGACGTACACCATGATGACCGGTCGAGGGGAACCGACCGATGACGCTGCCGTCGTCCGCAGGATGGCGGCGGGGTCCGAGGCGGCCCTCGAAGACATCTATGACCGATATGCATCGGCGATCTTCGCCGCGGCCTATCGACTGACCGCCGATCGAGGCACCGCCGAGGAGGTCGTGCAGGAGACATTCCTGGCCTTGTGGAACCGGGCGGAGTCCTTCGACGCCGCAGTCGGTTCCCTCGCCGCGTGGTTGCACACGATCGCTCGCACCAGGGCGATCGACCGACTCCGCGCCGCGGGACGCCGACCGTCACTCGTGGCGCTCTCATCGGCGGCGGGTTCGAACGAGGACCATACCCAGACGCTCGAACGGCTGGTCTCGGGCGGTGCCGTCATGGCCGGGGCACAACCCCCGGCGTCGCCCGAGGCGGCGTTCGACTCCGCCGTCCGCCACGAGACGATCGCCAGGGCACTGGCAGAGATGCCCGAGGTCGAACGAACGGTGATCCTCCTGGCCTACCAGGAAGAACTCTCGCAATCGGAGATCGCCGAGCGACTCGGATGGCCGCTCGGGACCGTCAAGACGCGGACTCGGCGGGCACTCCTGCGACTGCGCGAGGCACTCGGAACCGAGTTCGGCCCGGCGGCCGGACTCGATGTCATCCCCGTTCCCGCCGGCGAAGATCGATAAGGACACGATGGACCACGACGCGGTTCGCGAACAGATGGAATTGGCGGCCGTCGAGCCCCACGGCCTCGAGCGGCTGATGGCCGGCGATACCCCGACCGCCCAGGCGGTGGCGGGGCACCTCGCGGGCTGTTCCGCTTGCACCGAGGAACTCGCCCGCCTTCAGCGGTCGGCCGTTCTCGTCAGGGAGTCGGTGCGAGAGCTGCCGTCCCCCGACCTGAAGGCACGGACCCTCGCCGCGATCCGGGCCGAGGGGGTCCTCCGGCCGCTTGCCGCTGTCGCCGGGGCCTCGTCGGCCGGATCCGTGGACCCGGGACCCGCGGCTGCCACGCCGTCTCTTATCCCGGCATCCAGTCCGCTTGCGCTGGGCCGGCGGCGGCGCCTCGTCCCGGTCCTCGGCTGGGTCGCGACGCTTGCCGCGGCCGTCGTCCTGTCCGTCCTCGCCACCTCCTACCTCGTCGGGTCGCGGGTCGACAGCCAGCTGGCCAGTCAGGCCGCGGCGATCAAGGGGCTCCAAAAGATCACCACGGCGACACTGACGGTCACCGCGCAGCCCGACGCCGAGCACGTCGCCCTGGCGAGCACAACCGACTCCGAGGTCTATGGCGGCATCACCTACTCGCCATCGACCGCCGAGCTCGTGGTCGTTGCCAACGGCCTGACACCGCCGCCCGCCGGTCTCGAATATCGCTGCTGGGTGGAGGTCGGTGGAGCGCGTCAGCGGGTCGGCAAGATGTTCTTCAACGAGGACCTGGCGTTCTGGGTCGGCCCCGCCCCGGCGATCGCCGGCGTGTCGAGCGGTGCGACCTTCGGGGTGTCACTGGTCGACGCTGCGGGCTCCACGGTCGACACCGACCCGGTCCTGGTCGGGGAGCTCTGAGCCGCCGACCCGAGCGCTCGAGACGTCGGCTAGGCCGTCGTCAAGTGCCGCGGGCGGCGCGTCCGGAGGCGGTGCGTCGAGATAGGCGCGATGGAGGAGCAAGAGCCGCTCTGCCACCTCGGGGCTGACCTCGTCCCCGTCTTCGCGCATCACCGCCGAGAGCCAGGCCGCCTCACGCGGGAGCTCGACCGCATCGATCTCGGATTCGCGCCGGCGTGAGTCCATGACCACGAGCCAGACCAGCCCGGCTCCCAGGATGAGCCCGACGATCAGCAGCCACACGTTGAATTCCGCGTTCACCGGCGGCCAGTATAGGGAGCGGGCCCGGGTGGGTCGCTACACTCCAGCGGATGCTGGACTTCACGCCGAATCCGATCGCCTTCCAGCTCGGGCCGCTGCCCATCTACTGGTACGGGATCTCTACGCGATCGGTCTGGCGGTCGCCTACCAGGTCCTGGTGCGGCTGGCTCGGCGTGCCGGCGAGGACCCGGAGGTCGTCGGCAACGGGATGATCGTCGTCGCCGTCGCTGCCCTGATCGGGGGCCGGGCCTACCACGTCATCGACCAATGGGCCATCTACAAGGACGACGTGCTCAAGATCGTCCTGCCGCCGTACACGGGTCTGGGCGTCTACGGCGGGATCGCCAGCGGGCTCGTGGTCATGGTCCTCTACGCGCGGATGAAGCGGCTGCCGGTCTGGCGCTGGGCCGACATCATCGTCCCGGCGCTGTTCGCGATGCAGGCGGTCGCGCGCTGGGG
>JANMBS010000519.1:0-4275 GCA_031360525.1 Thermomicrobiales bacterium | reverse complement strand
GACAAGCTCAAGGCCGTCGAGGTCGATGGTGGCACCGGCTGCGTCGCACCGACCGATGAGACGATCAACACCGGGACGTATGCACCGCTGTCCCGACCGCTGTTCATCTATCCGAACACCGCCAAGGCGAAGACGGACCCGACGCTGAAGGCCTTCGTGGATTACTACCTGGCCAATGCGGCCAAGTACGCGGCCGAGGTCGGCTACGTGCCGGTCCCCGCAGACAAGGCCGCCGAGCAGGTCACGGCCTGGCAGACCGCACTCGGAAACTGAGGCAGCTCTTCCTCCTCCCGCGCGAAGCGCCGGCCCCTGGCTCGGAACGGGGGCCGGCGCTTCGCCTATCCTGACGACGCAATGCTCGAAGGAGCCAAGATCGGATGATCGTGCCGACGACCGGGCGTCCGCTCACTCGCCGCAGACCGGCGAGCGAGCGGATCATCGAGATCCTGCTCTTCCTCGCCGCCGCGGTCGGCGTGGTGACGACGATCGGGATCATCGTCGTCCTCGCCTACGAGACGCTGCAGTTCTTCAGCCTGGTCAGTCCGATCGACTTCTTTACCGGGACGACCTGGTCGGCCTCGATCAAGCCGTATACCTTCGGGGTGCTCGCCCTCGTCTCCGGAACGCTGTTGGTCGCAGCGATCGCGGTGATCATCGCCGTCCCACTCGGCTTGCTGGCGGCGGTCCTCCTGAGCGAGTACAGCAGCAGCCGGGTCCGCTCCATCATCAAGCCGGCCCTCGAGACGATCGCCGGGATCCCGACCATCGTGCTCGGCTTCTTCGCCCTTTACTTCCTGACCCCGAACATCCTCAAACCGATCATCGGCGACGACAACATCGGGACCTTCTCGGCGCTGGCCGCCGGGATCGTCGTCGGCATCCTCGTCACACCACTCATCGCCTCCATCTCCGAGGACTCGATGCGCGCGGTCCCACGCGGGATGCGCGAGGGCGCCTATGCGATGGGAGCGACCAAGTTCGAGGTCGTCCGCAAGGTCGTCTTCCCGGCCGCGCTCTCGGGGATCATGGCTTCGATCATCCTGGCCGCCTCGCGGGCGATCGGCGAGACGATGGCAGTCGTCCTGGCGGGCGGGACGAAACCCCAATTCACGGCGAACCCGCTCGAAAGCGTCCAGACGATGACCGCGTTCATCATCCAGATCAGCCTCGGTGACACCCCACAGGATTCGATCCAGTTCAAGGCGTTGTTCGCGGTCGCCGGCACGCTGTTCGCGATGACCCTCATCCTCAACCTCATCAGCAACTGGGTCGTGGCCCGCTACCGAACCTCGTACGAATGACGACATCGTCCGCACCTGTCCCGACCGCCGGGGCCGCCGGCCACTTCGAGCCCGCGCTCGCGCGCCGACGCCTCATCGGGACGATCTTCTACGGAGCGTGTCTGGCGTCGATCTTCATCCTCCTTCTGTCACTCTTCCTCATCCTCTGGGATGTGCTGTCGCAGGGAGTTCCGTGGCTCGACGCGCAGTTCCTGACCGGGGTCCCCTCGCGCAAACCCGAACAGGCAGGCATCTTCCCGGCCCTCATCGGAACGATCGAGGTGGTCGTGATCACCGCATTGCTGGCATTCCCGATCGGTGTCGGTTCGGCGCTTTACCTGGCCGAGTACGCCGGGAACGGCCGGGTGACCAGGGCCCTGCGCACCAATATCTCCAACCTCTCGGGCGTCCCGTCGGTCATCTACGGCATCTTCGGCCTGGCCCTGTTCGTGCGCGTGGTCGGGTTCGGGTTCACGGTCTTCTCAGGGGCGTTGACCCTGACCCTGGTCATCCTGCCGATCGTCATCATCGCCTCGATGGAGGCGATCAAGGCAGTCCCGGATGCGCAGCGTGAAGGGGCTTACGCCCTTGGCGCGAGTCGCTGGCAGATGGTCCGCCAGGCGGTCGTGCCGGCCGCAGCGCCCGGGATGATGACGGGGATCATCCTGGCCATGGCCCGGGCGATCGGTGAGACCGCGCCGCTCATCCTGGTCGGGGCGTTCACCTTCGTGACCTTCCTGCCCCAACCGTTGAATGGCAGTTACACGGTCCTGCCGATCCAGGTCCTGGACTGGGCGACCCGACCGCAGGCCGACTTCCACGGTTTGGCGGCGGCGGCGATCATCGTCATCCTAGTCCTGATGTTCGTCCTGAATGGCCTTGCCATCTTCGTCCGCGCTCGCCTCTCGAGGCACATCCAGTGGTAGAGGAGAACCCCTTGATCGCTCCCTCCACCGAGACAACCGTCCGCGAGCCTGCGTCCGGCGGCGCGGGCCCGACGATCAGGATCTCGGCGATGCCAGCCCGGGACTCCTCGACCGACCCGGTCGCGACGGAGACCATCGTGGAACTGCGCGACCTGTCGTGCTACTACGGGTCGTTCCGTGCTGTCCGCAACGTCAACCTCAAGATCGCGAGGCAGAGGATCACGGCCCTCATCGGGCCGTCGGGATGCGGCAAATCCACGCTGCTCCGGACCATCAACCGGATGAACGACCTTGTTCCGACTTACCACTCCGACGGCACGGTCTTCCTCGATGGCCAGGACCTCTTCGCGCGCGATGTCGATCCGGTCGCCGTCCGGCGTCGCGTCGGGATGGTCTTCCAGAAGCCGAACCCATTCCCCAAGACCGTCTGGGAAAACGTGGCTTTTGGACCCAAGATCAATGGCTACAAGGGTGACCTCAACGAGCTCGTCGAGCGGAGCCTCCGGCGCGCGGCGCTATGGGACGACGTCAAGGACAAGCTGCAGCAATCCGGGATGGCCCTGTCGGGCGGACAGCAGCAGCGGCTCTGCATCGCGCGCACGATCGCTGTCGAGCCCGAGGTCATCCTGATGGATGAGCCGTGCTCCGCTCTCGATCCGCGCTCGACGCTCCAGATCGAGGAGCTGATGGCCGAGCTCAAGAAGGACTACACCATCGTCATCGTCACCCACAACATGCAGCAGGCGGCTCGTGCATCCGAGACCACGATCTTCATGACCATGGGTGAGGACAGGGCGGGGTATGTCGTCGAGCAGGGCGAGACATTGGAGATCTTCACGAATCCGAGAGACCAGCTGACCGAGGACTACGTCTCCGGTCGCTTCGGCTGACCGAAGCTACCGATATGACCGAACAGTCGAGGGCCGGGGAGGCCGCGATGGACGCACAGATCAACGATCTCATCAGGGACGCCGGCGAGAGCGATCGACCGACCATGCCCGCCCCGAGGGAGGCATTGGATCGCGAGGAGCAGCTGATCCGCGACGCGGTGCTGCGCATGGGCGCGCTGGTCGAGGCGTCGATCCGGGAGGCGAGCCGGGCGCTCCAGACGCACGATGCAGTCCTCGCCCTCGATGTCATCAAGGGCGACGCGATCATCAACGAGGCGCAGCGTGGTGTCTCCCGCCTCATCTCGGTGACGATCGCCACCCAGCAGCCGGTCGCTCGCGACCTGCGCTACCTGCTGACCCTCGACCATGTCACCTACGAGCTCGAGCGGATGGGCGACCACGCGGCCTCGGTCGCCAAGGCGGTCGTCAAGCTCGCCCCGTACCCGCCGCTCGAGCGCTACGTCCACCTGCCCGAGATGGCCGAACGGGCCGCCGTCCTGGTCCACGGCGTCCTGCGTGCCCTGGTCGAGTCGGATGCGGTCAAGGCGCGCGAGATCGCCGTCGAGGATGACGAGATCGATCGCCTCTATCACGCGACCTTCGACGAGGTCGTCGAGCTGATGCGCGCCGATCCCGCCAACGTCGAGCGCGGGACCCGGATCATCATCGCGTCGCATTACCTCGAGCGGATCGGCGACCGGGCGACGAACATCGCCGAGGACGTCGTCTACCTGGTGACCGGCGACGTTGAGGACCTCAACCCCTGATCGAGCTCCACTTCCTGCGCCACGCTCACGCCGGGAATCCGGAGGCCTGGACCGGCGATGACGCCGCGCGGCCGCTCTCCGACAAGGGGGAGAAGCAGGCCGACCGGCTCGGGGCGTTCCTGGCCGGGGTCGGATTCAAGCCGGACGCGGTGATCAGCTCGCCAAAGCTGCGGGCCGCGCAGACCGCCGAGATCGTCGCGCGCCATCTCGGCGTCCCGTTCTCGACCGATGACCGTCTGGCGGGGGCCATGGACCTCGCGACGCTCGAGACGCTCCTGCGCGATGCGGGCGATCCGATCCGCCCGGTCGTCGCCGGCCACGATCCGGACTTCAGCGAGCTGGTCGCCGAGCTCTGCGGTGCTCCGCAGATCCCGATGCGCAAGGGAGCGCTGGCCCGAGTCGACGTCGAGCG
>JANMBS010000508.1:0-2057 GCA_031360525.1 Thermomicrobiales bacterium | reverse complement strand
CATCGGCATCCCCGACGCGGCGGTCCTCTTCGCCGGCGACCTCCTCGAGAACGGCGCGGTGCCCTTCTACAACGACGGCTACCCGCTCGATTGGCCCGAGACCGCTCTGCGGATCGCGGACCTGGCATTCGGCGTCGTCGTTCCGGGCCACGGCGACACTGGGGATCGCTCGTTCGTCGAGGATCAGGCCGCTGCGATCATGGCCATCGCCGAACTCGGGCGTCGGGTCGATACTGGAGAGCTGACCCTTGAGGACGCTGTGGCCCGCACGCCGTTTCCTGGTTATCCGCCGGACGACGTTCGCCGCCCCATCGAGCGGGCCGTGGCGCAGCTCAGGGGCGAACTCGGCTAGCCGCGGCGTGCGACTCGTGGCTAGCGCCCACCGCGGTCCGTGCCGCGCGCGGCGGATCCTCGCCAAACCGGTACGTGACGATTTGGCGGATCCGTCGGGGGCAGGACGTCCCGCTCACTCCCCGATGCGCACGACCCAGCGCCCGCGCGCGGCGCCGGCGACGATCGCATCCAGGGCCTCGTCCAGCGTGTCAAGAGTCACCTCGGTGGCGTGCAGGCCGAGGTCCCGTGGGCGCAGGTCGGTCGCGAGGCGTGCCCACAGGTCGCGCCGGCGGGCGATGGGCATGTTGACCGAGTCCATCCCGAGCAGCGCGGCGCCGCGCAGGATGAACGGGAAGACGGTCGTTTCGAACTTCGCGCCACCGGCGTTGCCGCACGCCGCCACAGACGCCCCGGTCCGCAGCGTTCGCAGCACGTACGGGAGTGTCGCCGCACCGACCGCGTCCACGGCCCCAGCCCAGCGTTCGGACTCGAGCGGCTTGCCCTCGCCGGTGACCTCGTCCCGCGACAGGATCCCAGCTGCACCCATGGTCAGCAGTCGCGCGGCCTCGTCGGGTTTGCCGGTCGCGACCCAGACCTCGTAACCGCGATCGGCCAGGAACGCGACCGCCGTCCCACCGACGCCACCCGACGCTCCCGTCACGAGCACGGGCCCATCCACTGGGTCCAGCCCGCGCTCTTCGAGTGCCGCCACGGACATCGCCGCGGTGAAGCCCGCCGTCCCGATCGTCATCGCCTCGCGCGCTGACAGGCCCGCTGGCAGCGGAACGACCCAACCGGCCGGCACGCGCTCGTACTCGGCATATCCACCGTGGCGGGAGACGCCCAGCTCGTAGCCGTGGGCGAGCACGACAGCCCCGACCGCGGTGGACGGGTCCGAGCTGGCAACGACCTCACCGGCCAGGTCGATCCCGGGGATGAGCGGGCTGATCCTGGCGACCTTGCCGTCCGCGCGCGTGGCCAGGCCATCCTTGTAGTTGACGCTCGACCAGGCGACGCGGACCTCGACCTCACCGTGTGGCAGGTCCGCCTCGCGGAACTCGCGGATGCCGCGCTCGACCCCGTCCCCGACCTTCTCCGCGACGTAGGCGCGGAACGTGGCGGGGATGGCGGACATGCCGACATCGTAGGCCGTGCGCAAGGTTGTGTTTCGGTCGCAGTGGTTGACTCCGCACACATGTCTGGGCGACCATGCGCGGACCGTGACCCACACCCAAGTCTCCTGGAACATGTGTATGTGCTGGCGGCCCCGCCGTGCGGAGGATGGGGTCTGAGGTCACGCGCAACCTGACAGGGGACGCGGGATCACAGACGAGGTCCCGGGGCTGCAGTTCCGAACGGAGCTGCGGCTTTTTTGTTTCCTCCGACCGACAGGACGGGTGACCGCCGAGCACATGGGCCCTCCCAGGGCCGGGGCCTCACATCCACCGCCCGCTCCCCACTCCACAGAGGTAAGAACGACATGGCTGAACTCGATCCGACCACCTTCCGCCCCGAGACGCGCGCCCTGCATTCGGGCCAGAAGCCCGACTCGGCGACGAACGCCCGGGCCGTCCCGATCTACGCGACGACCTCCTACGTCTTCGACGACGCGGCTCATGCCGCGCGCCTGTTCGGTCTCCAGGAGTTCGGGAACATCTACACCCGGATCATGAACCCGACGACCGACGTCTTCGAGCAGCGCGTCGCCGCGCCATAAACTCGGT
>JANMBS010000500.1:0-2430 GCA_031360525.1 Thermomicrobiales bacterium | reverse complement strand
TATCGAGCGAGGCGGCCATCAGGCGGTCACCTCGATGAAGGCAGCGGCGGCGATCCCGCACGCGAGAGTGAGAGTTCCGAGGGCCAGGAACAACCGCCGGCGGCTGTGAAAGCCTTTGGCCAAGGCGCCGAAGAGGAAGGTCAGGGCGACCGGGATGGTTACCGCCGTCTCGCTGATCGCCTGTCGCGCCAGCCGGTCCCCGGCTGCCTGCGGATCGTCGGGCCGGATGGCTACGAGATCCGGGTAGAGGTTGCGGACGTCCCGCAGTCGAAGGCCGAGGTCGTAACTGCCGTCCTCCCGCCTGTAGCGTGGGTCCTTGGCAACCTCCGATGCTGGGACAAGGGCGCCAAGCAACTGGTCCTGGGCCGCGGCCTCGGCCAAGAGCACGGAGCGGGCGAAGCCCGACTTCTGGTCGGCGGCGGCGCGGTATTCCTCGGCGCGGACCGCGGCCTCCACCGCCCGAAACGCCTGGTCTGCCTCGCTGCCGTACACGAAGCGGAGATCCTCGACGGCTGCCGCCGCCCACTTGACCTCCTGGCGCACGGCCTGCTGCCAATCACTCGATGCGCTGCTCGCCAGGAGCGCCGTCCGGGCACCGAGGGCCCCCGCGAGCAAAGCGGCGACGGCCAGCAACACGGCCAGGCCTCGTCCAAGACGCTCTTCTTCCACGCTGCCCTCCCGCGCTCACGACGCGACGAGGCGATGGTAGCGCTAGAGGGGCCTTGCGGCGAGGAACCCCTCGCGCCGCATCGCATGATGCGAGAGACTGCGGTCGTGTCACACGTCCACAGCCCGGCCCGCGCGAACGCCCGACGGCTCGTTGCTGTCCTGGGGTTGTCGATCGGGATCCTCGTCATCGAGCTCATCGGCGGCCTGGCCTCGAACAGCCTCGCCTTGCTGGCCGACGCCGGCCACGTGTTCACCGACGTCGCGGGCATCAGCCTGGCATTGCTCGCGATCTGGTTCGGGTCGCGGCCGACCAGCAGCGAGCGAACGTTCGGTTATTTGCGCCTCGAGATCCTGGCGGCCGTCGCCAACGCCGTCCTGCTCTTCGCGGTGGCCGTGTTCATCCTGTACGAGGCGTGGCGCCGCCTCTCGGATCCGCCCGAGGTCGCGTCGAGCCTCATGCTCACGGTCGCCCTCGCCGGGCTCCTGATCAATGGCATCTCGCTGTGGCTGCTGCACGACGCCCAGGCCCAAAGCCTGAACATGCGCGGTGCCTACCTTGAGGTCCTGGGCGATGCCGCCGGGTCGGTCGCGGTCGTCATCGCGGCCATCGTCATCGCGCTGACCGGACGGACCGAGGTTGATGCGCTCGCCTCGGCGGTCATCGCGTTGCTGATCCTGCCTCGGACCTGGGGACTGCTGCGCGACGCGATCGATGTCCTTCTCGAGGCGACACCGAAGGGCGTCGAGATGGCAGATGTCCGGCGCCATATCCTCGAGGCCCCGGGCGTCGCCGATGTCCACGACCTCCATGCGTGGTCCATCACGTCGGGGGTCAACGTCGTCTCCGCGCACGTCGTCCTCGACCCCGGCGCGGATGGGGCCGTTGTCCTGGACTTCCTGTGCGAATGCCTGTCGGGCGACTTCGACATCGAGCATTCGACCTTCCAGCTCGAGTCCAGCGACAGGCGCCGCCTGGAAGCCGGGTCGCACGGGTGAGCCGAGCCGCCGGAACCGCTGCGGACTCCCGGGCGTCCTCGCGGATATGACGATCCGCGCCGCGCTCGTTCTTGTCCTGGTCCTCGTTGGCATCGCCGGCTGTGCCGCACCGTCGACCGCCGCCTCGCCGACGCCACTCCCCGTTTCGGTCACGACACCCGAGGCGGCCCTGGCCCAGGTGATCCGCGCCGACAAGCGCCTGACCGGGATCGCGCCGCGCAACCCCGATGCCATCGGTCAATCAACCTGGTACGAGGTGGTGCCAGCATCGGGCGTCGGGGCGTTCATCGTGACCGTGCGGATCGGCTGGGGGGATTGCCCGGCCGGCTGCATCGACGAGCACGTCTGGCACTACGCCGTTGCCCCGGATGGAGCGGTGTCAGTGGTATCCGAGACGGGCCCGACGGTCCCGGATGAGGTCTGGCCGAGTCCGAACGGGGCGGCACAGAAGACAGGGATCGGTGGGGCCGTGACGGCCGGTCCGGTCTGCCCGGTCGAGAAGAACCCGCCCGATCCCGCCTGTGCGCCGCGCCCGGTCGTGGGCGCGATCCTGATCTTTCGCGACGCTGGCGGCACAGAGGTCGCGCGGGTCACGACCGCCGCCGACGGCACGTTCTTCGCGGAGCTGCCGGGGGGCTTCTACGTGGTGGTACCGCAGCCGGCCAAGGGACTGCTCGGGACGCCGGAACCGCAGTCCGTCACCGTCGCCGAGGGTACGGCCGAGAGACTCGACTTGTCGTACGACACGGGGATCCGCTGACCGAC
>JANMBS010000473.1:0-6506 GCA_031360525.1 Thermomicrobiales bacterium | reverse complement strand
CTGGGGCATCTGCTGTCCGACGCGTAGATCGCCTCGAGGAAGCGGCTCGGGACTCGGCCCATGCGGCGCGTACCTGTGAGCCCTGCCGATGCGGCGAGCCGCTCCCATGACGGGTAGCTGAACGGGTGCGGCACCCACGGGTTGCCGCGGTCGGCGTCGTACTCGACGACCACGAAGCGCCCGCCCGGCCGCAGGTGCGAGGCCAGCGCCCGGATCACCGCCACCTGCCGATCGCGCGGGACGTAGTGAAGGCTGTTGGCCGCCACGAGGCCATCCAATTCGGGGAGGTCCAACGGGCCGGTCACGTCGGCGATCAGCGTTTCGAAACCGACGTCCGGGAAGCGCGACCGGACCGTGGTCTCGTTCGCGCGCAGGGCGCGGCCATCGCGATCGACCGCCACGATCCGCCCGCCCGGACCGAGCAGCTCGGCGAGGGCCAGCGTGAACGCGCCCTCCCCCGCCCCGATGTCGGCCCACGTGCCGCCCGGCTCGATCGCGGCCCGGATCAGGCCGACGTGATCCGCGTGGTCCACCGCTAGCCCGTGCTCTGGAGCCCGGCCGCCACGCCGTTGACCGTGAGCTGCACGAGACGCAGGACCCGTTCGCGCTCGGGGTCGTCGGGGGCCATCCCGCGCAACCGCGCCAACAGCCGGACCTGGAGCTCCGAGAGCGAATCGACGTACGGGTTGCGGAGCGCGACCGATCGCTGGAGGACCGGCGACCCATCGAGCAGGCGCTGGCGGCCGGTGGTCCGTCCGAGGAGCGCGACGGTCCGCCGGTACTCAGTCTCGATGGTGTCCCAGCGCCGGTCGTCGCCATCGGCGGTGGCAAGCGCGGCGTACAGCCGGGCGACTCCCATGTCCGCCTTGGCCAAGCTCATCTCGGCGTTGTCGAAGAGGCTTGACAGGAATGGCCAGTCGCGGACGAGCCGGGCCAGCGCGCCCATCCCGTCCTCGCCATGAGCCGCCCGGTATGCCTCGAGCGCATGGCCCAGTCCGTACCAGCCGGGCAGGTTGATGCGCGCCTGCGACCAGGCAAACGTCCACGGGATTGCGCGCAGCGAGTCGATGGTGGGTGCCTCGTCGCGACGACCGCGCGCGGCGGGGCGCGAGCCCAAACGGAGGTCTGAGAGTTCGCGGATCGGCGTGATGTCGCGGAAGAACGAGGCGAAACCCGGGTCGTCGTGGACGAGCGCCCGGTAGGCAGCCCGCGCGGTGGCGGCCAGCTCGTCGACGATCGGCCCACCGACAGCCAGGGCTCGTTCGAGCCGGGCGTTGTGTTCAGGGGTGGACGCCTGGAGGATCGCCCCGGTCATCTGCTCCAGGTGGCGGCGTGCGATCGTCGGGTCGGCGTAGTTGGCGGCGATCACCTCGCCCTGCTCGGTCAGCTTGAGCCGCGCGTCGACCGAACCCGGTGCCTGGCCCAGGATCGCCCGGTTGGTTGGGCCGCCGCCCCGCCCGAGGGCGCCGCCGCGACCGTGGAAAAGCGTCAGCGTGACGCCGCGCGACCGTGCCGCCGCCACCAGCGCCGATTGCGCCTGATGAAGCATCCAGGCAGCCGACAGGAGACCCGATTCCTTGTTCGAGTCCGAATAGCCGAGCATCACCTCCTGGCGATCGCCGCGCTCCGCCAGGCCGGCGCGGTACGCCGGATCGTCGAGCAGCGCGCCGAGGATGGCGCCGGCATCCTGGAGCGGCTCGCTCGACTCGAAGAGCGGGACCAGGTCGAGGACGGGCGGCGGGTGTGCCTCCTGGTCACCGCTGCTGGCCGCAAGCGCGTGGCGGGCGAGCTCGAGGACGTCGGTGATGTCGGTGGCCGACGACGTGAAGCTGACGACATAGCGATGGCAGGCGTCGGTCCCGAAGCGCGCCTGGCCCGCGGCGATCGCCCGGAAGGTGGCCAGGATCTCGTCCACGGTCACGCCCGCCGCGACCTCGGTCTGCCCTGGGGCGCCGTCACGGATCGCCGCCAGGGCCGCCGCGTGGACAGCGGAGTGCTGGCGGACCTCGAGCGAGGCGAGGTGGAACCCGAACGTCCCGAGCTGCCAGCGCAGTTCCGCAACGTCGCCCCAGGCGGCCCGGCCGAGGCCGTCGGCGGCAAGGGCGTCGGTGATCTCGGCCAGTTCTTCGTCCAGGTCGGCCGGCGAGGCATACCGCCCGGTCAGCGGCGCGGCCTCGCCGACGAGGAATGAGCGGGTCCGGCGCAGCCGCTCGGCGATGAACCCGAATCGTTGTCGGTACGGCTCGTCCGGGAAGCGGCGGCGGAGCTGGCGATCCGTCTCCGGGAGGTCCTCGGCGTCACGTGCCAGGCGTGAGGCGAGTGGCCGCGCCACCCGGTCGCCCGAGGTCGCGGCCGCGATCGTCTGCATCAGCCTCGTGGCGACCGCCTCGTAGCCGCGCAGGACGTGGTCCGCCTGGATGCGCAACGTGCGCTCGGTGATCTCCGCGGTCACGCCCGGGTTGCCGTCGCGATCCCCGCCGATCCAGCTGCCGAGCCGCAGGAACGGCCCGACCCGTGGGGGCCGCGTCCCGGTCCGACCGGTGTCCGAGGCAGGGCCCGGCGATCGGCCTGTCGGCGGGTCAAGTGCTGCGTCGAGCGCCCGGTACAGCCGCGGGACGACCGAGAACAGCGTGGCGTCGAAGAACGCCATCGCGGTCCGGACTTCGTCCAGCGGGGCCGGGCTGACGATGCGCAGATCCGAGGTCCGCCACAGCAGCGTGATCTCCTCTCGCAGCTTGCGCCGGAGCTCGCGGTCTTCGGATGGGGTCAGGCGCGGGTCGTCCGAACGCGCCAGGAGGATCGCGCAGCGCCGCAGCGCGACGAGCGTCGTTCGCCGGCGGGCCTCCGTCGGGTGCGCAGTCAGGACCGGCGAGACCTCGAGCCGGGCGATCAGGGCGTCCAGCTCGTCGTCGCTGCGCCCGAGCCGGCGCATGCCCGCGATGGCGTCGGCGACCGAATCCGGGAGGATCCCGTCGCGTGCCGCGCGCTCGCGGCGGCGAAGTGTCCGGACGCGGCCGCGTGCCTCGGCCAGGTTGACGAGGCCGAAGTACAGCGCGAAGGCCCCGATGACGGCCTCGGCGGCACCCAGGTCGAGCCGACCGAGTTCCTCGTCTAGACGCTCACGCTCGATCGGATCGTCGTCCTGGCGCAGGGCGATCGTCCGCTTCCGGATCCGCTCCACAAGCGCGAACAGCTCGGGTCCGACCTGCTCGTTGATAACCTGCCCGAGCAGCGCCCCGAGCAGCCGGACCTCGACGGCGAGTGGGTCGCGAGCACCGGCGGTCCCGATCCCGAGCGGTTCGGCGGCGACGGCCGGCGAGGCGGCGGCCGGCCGTTGCGCCTTCACGCGGCGCGTCCGACGGGACCGTTCAGGGTCCCATCCGCCACCGGACCGCAACCATGTTGGCCGCAACCTTTCTCTAGGCTTGTATCGTGATGCCCGTGACCAGCATCGGCTCCGCGTCCACGCCTGCCCGCGCGCCGGGTCGCCGGCGCCCTCGTGTGACGCCGCCAGACGCCGACGACAAGCTCGAACAGCTGCTCTTTCTGCACGAGGTCGCCCGGCTGGCGACGACCGCGCGGACATGGGACGAGTTGCTCGAGACCGTCGTCGACCGGACCCGGGACGTGCTGCACGCGGACGTCTCCTCGCTCTACCTGCTCGACCGCGACGGAGCGTACCTGACGCTGGCCGCGACGAACGGCCTCGACCGCTTCCAGATCGGCCGGGCGCGCGTCCCGTTCGGCGAGGGCGTGACCGGTCGCGTCGCCGCGGAGCGCCAACCGCTCGTGATCCCGGACGTCAAGGCCGACGACCGCTTCCTGTGGGTCCGCGGCATCGATCAGCGTCGCTTCGTGGCCTCGATGCTGTCCGTGCCGCTGAGCTGGCACGACCAGACCGTGGGTGTCCTCAACGTCCAGACCGAGCAGAGCCGGACCTTCAGCGACCACGACGTGGCGCAGCTCGGGGCCGTCGCCGACCTGCTTGCCGGGATCATCGAGAAGGGCCGCCAGCAATCGGAGGCCGAGGCGCGGGTCGAGGCGCTCAAGGCCATCGACGAGGCACGCAGCGAGCTGATCGCGCTGGTCACCCACGAACTGCGGACGCCACTGGCGATCGTGCGCGCGTATGCCGACCTGCTCGCCGACGAACCGCCCCTTCGCGGCCGAGAGTCGCGCGACATCGCCCGCCGTGAGACGCGGGCCGCGTGGCATCGAGCGACTCTCGAGCAGGTCGAACGGCTGGACCGGCTGGTCGACTCCATCCTCGCCTCGGTGCGTGTCGTTCCGGAGGGCCCGGCGACGGTCACGCCGGTCGATCTGGCGGCGCTGGTCGGCGAGGTCGTCGCCTCGCTCAAGCCGATCCTCCAGCATCACCCCGTCGAGGTCGTCCCGAGCGTCCAGCTCCAGCCGCTGGCCGATCCGCCGCGCCTGCGCCAGATCCTCGAACACCTCGTCGAGAACGCAGTCAAGTACGCGCCGCCCGACTCGGTCATCCGTATCGACTGGTCGCTCAACGAGGGGGTCGTGCAGATCGGTGTCTCGGACGAAGGCCCGGGCATCCCCGACGAATGGCGCGAGCGGATCTTCGAGCCGTACGCCAGACGCGACACCCACACGGCGCGCGGCTCCGGGATCGGACTGTATGCCGCCAAACGCCTCGGCGAATCGATGGGAGCGCGCCTGTGGTGCGAACCCGCACGACCCCGTGGCGCCCGTTTCGTGGTGGCCCTCCCGGCCGCCGTCGCCATCTGAACCACTGATACCAGGACCGCTAGAGCGAGGAACATGACCACCATGAGCACCCGGCCCCTTCGGATCCTTGTCGTCGATGACGACCCGGCGATGGTGGGGGCCATCACGGCCCTGGTCGGGACCGAGGGCCACCAGGTCATCACCGCCTACGACGGCCTGACGGCCGTCAAGCGCTTCCGCGAGGAGCATCCGGACCTCGTCCTGCTCGATCTCGCCATGCCCGGTCCGGACGGGTTCAACGTCGCGGGCCAGATGCGTGCGGTCGGACCGGCCCCGATCCTCGTGGTCTCGGGCGAGAGTGGCGAGGCGGCCAAGGTTCGGGCGCTCGGCCTCGGCGCCGACGACTACCTGACCAAGCCGTTCGGCAAGGCCGAGCTGCTGGCCCGCATCGCGGCGGTCATGCGCCGGGTCGACCGGAGCGGCGGCCCGGGCTCGACCAGCGGCGGCCCGTTGACCGCCGGCGACCTCGTGCTGGAGCCTGGGCGTCACGAAGCACGGGTCGGAGACCAGTCGCTGACCCTGACCCCGACCGAGTTTCGGTTGCTCGAGGCGCTCGTCCGCGCCGGTGGCGACATCGTCCCGCACCTCCAGCTCGCACGCGCCGGCTGGCCGGCCGAGACGGACCCGGACCTGCTCTGGCTCAAGCCGCACCTGGCACGCCTTCGCTCGAAGGTCGCTGCCGAGGGAGGGCCGCAGGTCGTGGCCGTCCGTGGCGTCGGCTATCGGATCGTCGTCCAGGACGACGCGCAGACCTGACGGGGCGGGGGTCAGACCGGGACGGAGCTCGGGCGCCCGGTGACGTCGTGGGCGGCGTCGGCGCAATCGATCCGGCAGCCGCGGGCGTCACGCCCGCCGAGCGGGTTGAAGTGCATGAAGGCGTCGCCCGTCGCCGACAGGCGGCAGCCACACGCTGCGCACGTGACCGGGGCGTCGCGACCGTCGCGCACGGCTGACGGACGCTGGGTCTCGGGGTCGGACGGGTGGATCATTCGGAGGACACCTTCCGGGGGACGAGGGAATGGGCCAGGGACGCCTCACCCGGAGGTGATGCCACCCCATGTTCGTTCAAGCGTAGGACTGAGCGGCTCGGCCATCGGCGCCGGTACGGGCACGATAGGGTTGCGGTCGGGTTGCGTGGTCGCCACGTCGGCCGATGGCGCGACCGGGACAGGCTCCACCAGCCAGAAGCACGCGGCGAGATCGGCCTCGTCGAGCAGGCGACCGGCGAGCCTGGATCCGGCAGCCCGATGCGCCTCGAGGAGGCGGATGAGCTCGATCACTCGGACCTGGCCGTCACCGCGGTCGGCGAGGGCCGACGCGAGGCGAACGGCGACCACGCTGCGGTCGTCGAGCGCGGCCATGTGCCGGCCGGTCCGGTCGTAGAGGTACGCCCGACCGCCGGTCATCCCGGCCCCGAAGTTGGCGCCGACCGGACCGAGGACCACGATGGTGCCACCGGTCATGTACTCGCAGCCGTGCGCGCCGACGCCCTCGACGACGGCTTCCGCGCCGCTGTTGCGGACCGCGAAGCGCATCCCCGCGCGGCCGACGAGGTGGAGCCGGCCTGCGGTGGCGCCGTACAGCACGGTGTTGCCGGCGATCGCTTCGGATGAGGCCTCGGCCGCGAGGTCGGGCTCGGGGACGACCGTGACGGAACCGCCGGAGAGTCCCTTGGCCACGTAGTCGTTGGCCTGGCCGACCAGGCGCAGCTCGACCCCCGGACCGGCGAACGCCCCGAACGACTGGCCTGC
>JANMBS010000453.1:0-2072 GCA_031360525.1 Thermomicrobiales bacterium | reverse complement strand
CGCTCGAGCCGATGGGCCCGGTAGAGCGGGCTCGGCCGGTAGAGCCGGTAGGCGTCGCGGACGGGTTCCGGGATCTCGATCTCGCGCTCGGCGGAGACCTCCTGGAGGATGAGCGCCATCGGGAAGAGCGGTGCGAGATCGGCGGGACCGATCGGCTCGAGCGTGGCCGGGTGGAGGTAGGGCGAGGGCGGCACCGGGAGGTCGGCGGCGATGTTGTACCAACTCCGCGGGATGCGCGATTCATCGAGGACGAACTTCGTCTGACGAGGATCCGATGGCGCCATGGGGACCCCTCCTGGATGGCTGTAGGAGCCGGTCGGCCGGCTCGGGACGGAGCCTAGCGCGCGCGGCGACGGATGCGCAATCGGCGCCCCGACTTGTGACCGCGCTGCGACTTGTCCACGGTGGCCTGCTGGCCTTCACCCTTCTGTTGGTGATGGCCGGCGCCATGCGTGTGATGCGTCTGGTAGCGCTGGAGCTTCACCTTCGGTGGCTTCGCCTGGTGCGGGCGGTCGGCTTTGCCGGGGCGGCACCCGGGCGCCTTCGAACCCGAGGTGTTGGCCTTGTCGCTCTGCTTCGCCCGTGCCGTCCCCCGCGACCCCGGACAGGCCGTCGGCGGCTCCGGGGGACTTGTCGGGGCCAGGGTCGGGGTCGGTACCGGGGTCGGCTCGGGACCATTCGGTTGGACGACGTTCCCCGTCGGCGCGCGGACCGGCGTCCGTGTCGGTTCGGAGGTGATCCGCGGGGCCGGTGAGGGGGCGGGCGTCGGCCCGACGGACGGTGTCGGCTCGACGGCCGGTGTTGGCTCGACGGCCGGCGATCCCGTCGGGGTCGAGCTCGGCGGCTCAGCGGTCGGCGATCCCGTCGGGGTCGAGCTCGACGGCGCAGTGGGCGGCTCGGTCGTCGGCGCCGGTGCGCTCGGGGTCGAGGTCCCCGGCTCTTGCGATGACGGGGCGGTCGGCTCAGGGACGGAGGTCGTCGCCGTCGGTGCCGGAGAGACGAATGCGATGCCTGGGGTCGGGCCGCCCGCGGTCGTCGGCGGAGATTGCAGCGCGACGAACCCGACACCGAGCGCGACGCCAGCGAGCACGAGGTTGATCACGCCGAGGGCGAGGACGAGTCGGAGTCGTTGAGCGGCCGTCACGCGTCCTCGAGCCTCCTCTGGCGGGTCAGGCTCGTCGCCTTCCCCGCGGTCGATGGTAGCACCGGGATACCGGCAGCCACCTTGCAGGGACGTGTCAGCGGAGGCCCACGACCTCCAGAGGTTCGTAGCGGGCTGGGCCGCCGCCGGTCAGGCTCTCGAAGAGGCCGACGCGATCGGCCCGGAAACGCACGTCCAGATCGTCCGCCGCCTCGATCAGCCGAGCGCCGATGGCGGCCCCGGCCGGAACGCCGTCGGACCGCGCAAGAGTCAAGTGTGGACGGAACGGTTTCGGGTCCAGGTCCCAGCCGGCATGCCTGAGCTCCCGATCGATCTCGCCAGCCAGCCCGACCAGGCCCTCTTCCCCGTCGCGCACGTCGAGCCACAGGGCTCGTGGCGGACCATGCGGCGGGAAGGTCCCGCCGCCACCGATCGAGATGTCGAAGGCCGACCGACCGTCGGTCGCGCCCAGGAGCGACTGGGTCGCCGCCTCGATCCGGTCGTCGAGGGTCGGTCCGAGGAAGCGCAGGGTCAGGTGGAGGCCTTCGAGCCGCACCCAGCGGACATCCCGGCCGCCACCCGGGACGCCCTCGGCGCGGATAGCCGACACGACGTCGGCGATCCGATCGATGGCCGGCTGCGGGATCGGTACCGCGTAGAACAGGCGCCGCCCCGGCAGGTCCGCGCCCGGCCAGCGCGGTCGGCGGCCAGAGCCGCTCACCCGGTCCGGTCGGCCGATTCGAGCTCCCAGGTCACCCGGTCCTCGCGGAGGACCTCGAGCGCACGGTCGGCGTCGCGCCAGCCGACCACGTTGACGGTCTTGTCCTCGAGCGCCTTGTACGTCTGGAAGAAGTGCTCGATCTCGACCAGGCGATGCGGCCGGACCTGCTCGAGGCGCTCGATGTGCTGCTGGTGCGCGTCGCCCATGGCC
>JANMBS010000468.1:0-13405 GCA_031360525.1 Thermomicrobiales bacterium | reverse complement strand
CCGGTCCGCGGCTGACGACGAGCTCGGTCGCCAGCGGGATCTCGAGCAGCCGCGTGCCTGGCGGGATCTCGCCGTTGAGGATCCCGGAGCGCAGCCCGAGGAGGATGTCCTGGCGGAGGACTCGCCGCTCGACGGGCGGGAGGGTCGACCCGATGGTCACCGCAGGCACCTCCTGGACGATCCAGCCGCCCGGCGGCTTGACGCCCGCGTCGGCCAGACCCTAGATTGTCGACAATCTACACGGGCCAGTTGACCCCGTCCATCCTATCCGTCGCGTGAGGGTCCCGATGCGCCGCTGCCGTCTGCCCCGATGACCGATCCGCTCATCGCCCGACTCGACCCGCGGGTCTTCGGCGAGGTCGCACGGCACGTGCTGGATACCCCGACCTACGAATGGATCCGCTCTGGATCCGGGCCGGATTTCGCCGGTGACAACGAGGCCGCCTTCGGGCGTCGCCGTCTTCGCCCGAGTGTCCTCGTCGACGTCTCGAGCGTGCGGACCGAGACGACGCTGCTCGGCGCGACGGTCGCGGCGCCGGTCGTGGTCGGCCCGGTCGGCCTCCAGAAGGCGGTCCACCCCGACGGCGAGCTGGCGATGGCGGCCGGGGCCGCGCGCGCGGGCAGCCTGCTGATCGTCGCGGTGAATGCCACGACCAGCATCGACGACATCGCCGCCGCCCAGCCGACGCTGCCGCTCTGGTTCCAGCTCTACAACTGGGACGACCGCGACGTGCTGGCCGCGGTCATCGCCCGTGCAGAGGCCGCCGGCGTGCGCGCGATCGTGCCGCTCGTGAACACGCCAATCGGGGTGAACCACACTTCCCCGAAGATCGGCTTCCGGCTGCCGGCCGGCGCGAAGTTCGCGCACTTCGACAGCTCGCCCGAGAACACGGCCTCGAACACCTGGGAGTACCTCGGCTGGCTGCGATCGGTGACCTCCTTGCCGATCGTGCCCAAGGGGATCATGACCCGCGACGACGCGGCACGCGCGGTCGACGCAGGCGCGGCCGGGATCATCGTCTCCAACCACGGCGGGCGCCAGGTGGCGCGCTCGATCTCGACGCTCGACGCGCTGCCTGACGTCGTGGCCGGCGCCGATGGCGCCGAGGTCTACCTCGATGGCGGCGTGCGCAGCGGTGGGGACGTGCTGATCGCCCTCGCCCTCGGCGCCCGAGCCGTCCTGGTAGCTCGCCCGGTGCTGTGGGGGATGGCGCTGGCAGGCGCGGACGGCGTCGCGCGCGTGCTCGATGGCCTGCGCGAGGGCCTGGCCGAGGACGCCGGGATGTGCGGTATCGCCGACATCGCATCCGTGCCGCGCGACCTCGTCGTCGACGCCGCGGGCTGAGGGCGTCCGGTGCGCGTCACGGGCGTCCGATCCGTGCTGGTGACGGCGCCCTGGACGGGCGACCCGTTCTGGGTCCCGAACGAGCGCTTCGAGCGGACCGCGGCCCTCGTCGTGGTCGACACCGACGAAGGCGTCAGCGGCGTCGGCGAGACGATCATGGGCTACTTCCATGCCGAGGTCGTCGCCCCGATCGTCGACTACTACGGCGGACTGCTCGTCGACCTCGGTCTCGACCCTCGCCAGCCCGAAGCCGCCTTTCGGGAGCTCTACCAACGCTCCCTGTGGTGGGCCCGCGTCGGCGTCGGGCTGTCCGTGCTGTCGGGCGTCGAGATGGCCCTCTGGGACATCGCCGGCAAGGTCCTCGACCGGCCGGTCCACGAGCTCCTGGGTGGGCCCGCCCATGATCGGCTGCCGCTCTATGCCTCGGGCGGGACCGGGGCGTGGCCCGTGGAGAAGGCCGTCGAACAGGCGAAGCTCTACGGCTCGCTGGGCTTCCGCGGCCTGAAGATCGGGACCGGCTTCGATGGCCGGCCGGGCGGCTACACGACCGCGCCGGGTCCGACACCGTACGGGACCTGGTACGCGGGCGCCACGGCCGCCCGCGTGGCCGACGAGCGTGCCAAGTTCGGGGCGCTTCGCGAGGCTCTCGGGCCCGACATCGAGCTGGCCACCGACTGTCACGCGGTCCAAGTCCGCGAACCCTGGTCGCGCTCGACGGCGCTCGACCTTGCCCGCGCGCTCGAGCCCTTCGACCTCCTGTTCATGGAGGAGCCCCTCCGCTACGACGACCCGGAGGGGTATGCCGCGCTCCGGCGAGCGACACGGGTCCCGATCGCCGGCGGCGAGTGCCTGACCGGCGTCGACGAGTTCCGCCGCTTCCTCGACCTCGATGCGCTCGACTACGTCCAACCCGACGCGACACACGTCGGCGGTGTCGGGGTCACGCGCGACGTCGCGCGCCTCGCCGAGTCGCGCCACGTCGGGCTCATCGTCCATACCGGGGCCGCCATCGGCCCGGGCTTCATGGCCAACCTGCACGTGGCGTTTGCGAGCCCCAACGCCCGTTTCGTCGAGTACGTGCTGGCGCCGGACAACGTTCGCTCCGAGCTGCTTACGGAGCCGGTCAAGCTCGCCGACGGGTTCATCGAACGCCCGTCCGCGCCCGGTCTCGGCATCACCCTCGAGCCTGGTTTCGCCGACCGATATCCGTACAGGCCGGGCGTCGTCGAATACGCATGAACACGAGAGGACGCACATGACCTCCGGCACCGACGAGGGCCGCCGCATCGAGCGGGTCGAGACGTTCCACGTCAGCCATACACTCGACCCGCGGACCGGGCCTTCGATCGCCCTGTCGAGCAGCCACGCCTACGTCCTGGTCAAGGTCACCGACAGCGACGGCCGGGCCGGCTGGGGCGAGACCTACGCCGTCCCCGGGATCGCCGCCATCCTCGAGGCCGTGGCCCCGGTGGTCCTCGGTGGGTCGGCGCTGCCGGTCCGCCAGATCGGGATCGACATCCGCTGGTCGGCCGAGCATCCGTATGCCGCCTCCGCGCTGACCATCGCGATCGAGGACCTGCGCGCGCGTCAGCTGGGCGTGTCCGTCGCGACATCGTTCGGCGGGCCGGTCCGTGACCGCGTCCGGCTGTACGCCGCGTTCGGCGGCTACGTCGAAGGCGTCGACCCGGCCGACACGTGGCCCGGTGACGTCGCCCGGGTGCTGGAAGCGGGCTTCACCGCGATGAAGTTCCGGGTCGGGCGCTACCCGGTCGCCCACGAGGCGGCGCTCCTCGAGAGGATCCGTGCCGACCTGCCGGACGGCGTCCTGCTGATGGCCGACGGCAACGCGGGCTATACGCTGCCCCGCGCGCTCGAGATGGGCCGCATCCTCGAGTCGCTGGGCTTCACCTGGTTCGAGGAGCCGATGCGCCAGCGCGAGCTGTACGCCGGCTACGAACAGCTCGCCTCGGCCCTCGACATCGCCCTGGCCGGCGGCGAGATCCTCCAGTCACGCAGCGCGGCGATCGAGCTCCTCGCGCGCCGGGCCGTCGATGTCGTCCAGCCGGAGCCCGTCATCTGCGGCGGGATCGCAGAGACGCTCTGGATCGCGGACCTCGCGGCCGTCCATTCGATCGCCGCGATGCCGCACACCTCGAACAACGCGCTGGGCATCGCCGCCGGGCTGCAGGTCCTCGCCTGCCTGCCCAACCCGACCCTGTCGCCGGCCTCCGACGAGCTGTTCCTGGAGTATGGGGTCGACGACAACCCACACCGCTCCGGCGTGCTCACAACGCCTTTCCGGTTCGAGGGCGGCTGGGCCACGATCCCGGACGGGCCGGGTCTGGGCGTCGAGGTCGACGAGGCGTACGTGCGCCATCACTCGATCGCGACCACGGTCATCGACGCGGGCGGGGCCCGCCCGGGTTGACGGCCTCCGAGGCGGCCCTCGAAGCCGCCCTCGCGATCATCGGCCGGCTGCCGGGAGCCGAGGTCCACGTCGCTCCCGATGCGACCTGGGTCGCGAGCGGGCGACCGATCGACAGCCTCAATCACGTCCTGCGCGCGGGGCTGGGTGGCTCTGATGTGACGATCGAGGCGCGGATCGACGCGATCGACTTTGCGCTGCGCGAACGGGACTCCGTCCCGGCCACGTGGTGGATCGGCCCCTCGACGGCGCCGGGCGACCTGGCGAGCCGGCTCGCCGGCCGGGGCTTCGTCGAGGCTGAGCCCGAGTACGGGATGGTTCTCGACCTCCCGATGGCGGACGGGGCGATGAACCAGGACGATGTGGAGGTCGTCGCGGACGACGCCGGGCTGGACGCGTTCCTCGGCGTGATGGCCGGCGCGTACGACTGGCCCGGTGACGGCCGATCGACAGCCTGGGCCGAGTTGTACCAGCAACCCGAGGTCGGCCTGGACCGGGCGATCCGGCACGTCATCGTGCGACAGGACAGCCGGCCCGTCGCGTGCGCCTCGCTGTTCGCGGGTGACGGCCACGCCTTCGTGACCAACGTCGGGACCATCCCCGAGGCACGCGGTCGAGGGCTCGGGACCCAGGCGACGGTGGCCGTCCTCGGCATCGCGGCGAGCCGGGGTGCCGGGCAGGCGACCCTGACCGCGTCGAGGATGGGTCGTGGCGTCTACGCCCGGATCGGGTTCCGCGACGACGCGCTGCTCCAGCGCTGGATCTCCCCGGCCTGACCGACCCGCCGGCGGTCGCGGATCGGTCGTGCGATGGCCATCCGCTCGGGCGTATGCTCCGGATTGTCGACAATCCAGCTCCTGCGACCCCCACGGAGACGAGGCCATGACGTCGATCAATCCGCTCCTGGCGCTGTGGCGCGCCGGCAAGCCCAGCCTCGGCGGCTGGCTCACCACGTCCGATCCACAGATCGCCGAATACCTGGCAAGCGGCGGCTTCGACGAGATCTGCGTCGACCAGCAACACGGCATCGTGGACCACGCGACGTTGGCCTCCGTCTTCCGGGCACTCGAGGTCCACGGCGTTGCACCCACCACGCGCGTGCCGGCCAACGACTTCGCCGCGATCGGCTTCGCGCTAGATATCGGTGCGGTGGCCATCGTCGTGCCGATGGTCGGCAGTGCGGAGGAGGCTGCCGCGGCGGCCGACGCGTGCCACTTCCCGCCGCGCGGGCACCGTTCCGTGGGCCCATTGCGCGGGACGCTGGTGCGGGCCTCGGACCGGCTCGATGCGCTCGACGAGGCTGCCTGTGTCGTGATGATCGAGACGCCCGACGGTGTGCGCAACGTCGACGCGATCGCGGCGACGCCCGGAGTCGACGCGATCTATATCGGGCCCGGCGACCTGGCGCTCGGCCTCGGCCTCTCAGCCTGGCCGAACGATTGGTCGCCCGCCGAGGCGGCGCTCCACGCCGACACCCTCGAACTGATCCGCAGGTCATGCGTCGAGCACGGCGTCGCGCCGGGCATCCACACCGGCGACGGTGGGACGGCCAAGCGCTACCTCGACCAGGGCTTCCAGATGGTGACCGTCGCCAACGAGCTCGGCCTGATCACCGTCGGGGCAAAGGCCCACATGGCCATGGCCCGTGGCGAAACAACGCCGGCGGTCGAGGCGGCGGCGGTCTAGACACCCCAAGGAGGCACCAACGATGACGGTCGGGTTCGGGCTGATCGGGGCGGGCCAGATGGCCCACATCCATGCCGTGGCCATCACCGAGCAGGCGCCGGGCCGGGCCCGGATCGTGGCCGTCGCGGGCGGCACGCGCGCTCCGGCCCTAGCCTCAGAGTTCGAGGCCGACACGGAGCCGTCGGTCGACGCCCTGCTCGAACGCGCGGACATCGATGCGGTGGTCATCTCGACCCCGCACACCGCGCACTTACCCAACGTCCTGGCGGCCGCCGCCGCCGGCAAGCACATCCTGCTCGAGAAGCCGATGGCCCTCTCCGTCGACGAGTGCCGGCAGATGATCGAGGCATGCGACGCGGCGGACGTGAAGCTCAGCCTGGCCAAGATCTCGCGTTGGCTCGAGGCCGTTCGGGTCGGCCACGAGCTCGTCGCGGACGGTGTCGCCGGCGACCTCGTCGCCATCCACGTCCACCGCCTCTTCCCCGGCTACCCGAACACCGGCTGGCCGCTCGACCCGCGCGAGGGCGGTGCGTGGCTCGACTGGGGCAGCCACGGCTGCGACATCGTGCGCTGGTACGCGGGCCGCGAGCCGAGCCTCGTCACGGCCCGCTTCGCCTCGCGCCGGACCGACATGCCGGACCTGACCGGGATGGCCACCTTCGAATTCCCGGGAGCACTGCTGGCGAACCTGTTCATGTCATACGAGATCCCCGGATCGGCCGCGACCGAACGTGCCCACTACACGGCCATCGGCACCGAGGCGGTCGTCGACGTGCACGCGTACGGCGCCGTCGACCTCCTGCGTGGCGACGTGCGCGACCGGGTCTACCGCGACGCGCGGTTCACCGATGCCAACACGACGTGGGATGAGCACGCAGCGTACTTCCGGCGCGGGTTCGCGGCCCAGGTCGAGGATCTCGTCGCGGCCATCGAGGACGACCGGCCGCCGACCATCGACGGCCACGACGGCCTGGCCGCCGTGGCCATGGCGACCGGCGCGCTGCGCTCGTGGCGCGAGGACGTCGTCGTCCGGCTGTAGCGGTCAGGCGGCCGGCGTCCGTCGCGTCGATGTGGTGTTGTCGTCGATCCAGTCCCAATCGATCTCGGCGCCGAGACCGGGACCCGGTGGCAGGTGCTTGTAGCCCTCGGCATCGATGTCGAGCGCCGTGTCCTTCAGCCCGCGGTAGTAGATCGGGTGGAAGGTCTCCGACCACTTGCCGTTGGTCATCGACAGCGCGACGTGCAGGTTCGCGAGCTCCAGCATCGGCTGGTTGATGCCATGGATCTCGAGCTCATAGCCGAGCAGGTCGGCCATCCCGACGGCCTTGCGCAGCCCGGTGATGCCCTCCTTCATCAGGACGTCGCCACGCGCGATGTCGAAGGCGCCCATCCGCATCCCCTCGGCAAGCTCGTGGACGCGTGACGTCTCGCCGGCGAGGATCGGGACGTCGAGCTGCTCGGTGAGCTCACGGAGCAGGAACAGGTTCCGGTCGGGGATCGGTTCCTCGAACCACGTGTAGTTGAGCTCGCCGAGGACCTTGCCCGCCGCGATCGCCTGCGAATACGTATACATCCCGGCCGCGTCCTGCATGAGCGGGAAGTCGTCACCGACCGCCTCGCGCGCGGCGCGGAAGCGCGGGATGTCACGATCGAGGCCGTCCCAGAACTGGATCTTGAACGCGTGATACCCCTGCGCCTTGCGCTCCCTGGCCTCCTCGAAGACCTGTTCCGGCGTCGGTTCGATGTTGCGCGCCGTGGCGTAGGCGGGGATCTTCTCGCGGGCGAGGCCGAGCATCTTCGCGACCGGCAGCCCGACCGCCTTGCCGCGGATGTCCCAGACGCCGACGTCGATGGCGCCGGCGATCCCGTCCGAGAGGTTGTAGGCGTGACGGTTCAGCCGGCGCAGCTTGTGCCACAACGCCTCGCTGGCGAGCGGGTCCTCCCCGATGATCTGTGGCGCGTACAGGTCGTGCAAGACGTGGACCATCGCGCCGCCGTCACGCACGTTCGCGTTCTGCATCGTGTAGCCATCGATGCCCTCGTCGGTGTGGATCACGTCGAAGGAGTACTCGTACCACGTCGAGTGGATGGCCTCAGGCATGATCCCGCCCCAAGCCTCGGCGATGTCGTAGCCGATGACACGCGATTCGATGCTGGTGATCTTCATGACGGCCCTCTTCGGTGGCTTCGGGTAGGGATGGACCTCAGCGTCGGCGGCGGCGCGGTCGGCTAGGCGCCGGCCAGCAGGTCGACGCGTCGGCGGGTCGCCGGCGTTTCGTCCGGGAGCCGGTAGAACTCGTTGGCGATGCCCTCGACCCGGATCGAGTTCGCGTAGTGGTAGACCTCGACGTCCGCGGCTATCGGCGTCCGGCCACGCACGATGATCTGGGCCCAGTCGGGCGCGTTGGCCGCCGTGAAGGCGAGCTCGAGACCGGTCAGCAGGTCGCCCGGGTCGCGCTCCAGGGCCGGCCACAGGATCGGGCCCGTGTCGGTCTGGTAGACGATGTCCCGCTCGTTGGCGTTGATCGTCTTGGCCGGGTACTCGATCTCGACGTCATATCGATCGGTGCTCAGCCGGTGGATGCCGACGATGAGGTCGTTGGCCAGGATGGCGTCGACGATGGCCTTTCCGTCAGCCAGCCGCTCGCCTTCGTGCTCGACCAGGTCCAGGTGGGCATCGACGAACGTCTCGACGATCGTCGCAGTGAGTCGGTCGCTCTGTTCGCCCGAGCCGGGCGGGTAGGCCTGCGCCCGTGTGCCCGCTCGCGCGAACGTCTTGATGTGCATGAAGGCGTCGTCGGAGAAGATCGGGATGAAGTCGGCGTTGGGGTCGAGGAAGAGATCCGCCTCTGCGCCGACCCGCTCGGTCTTGCAGTCGCCACCGAGGATGAATGTGTGGAGGCGTCCGTTGTCCCGTTCCGTGATCCGGCACACGCTGTCGATCTGGATGCGCGCATTGTTCATCGCGAAGGGCGGCTTGTGACTGAGCGTTGGCGGCGGCAGGACGTCCAGGTCGATCCGGAACAGGATCGTCGAGCGCGCGAACTCCAACACCTTCACGGTTTCTCTCCCTCGATGACGCTGCGGCAGCCGCTCGCCGCGGAACGCTGGACGGCTTCGAGGAACGCCATGTAGCCGAGTCCGGTGGCGAAGTCGGTCAGGGTGCCGGCGGGTCCGCCACGGATCGCCGAGGCGAAATCGATCTCGGCGGTCCACCCGGCGCGATCCTCATCCCGGATGACGACCGGCTCGCGCTTTCCACCGGCGCGGACGAGCTCGATCCGCTTGGCGCCGAGGTCGACGACGAGACTGCCGTCAGTGCCGTGGAAGGTCGCATGGTCCGAGGCGACCGCGTTGGTCCGCGCCGACATCTCGATGACGGCGGTCACCTCGGCCGGGTAGTCGACGAGGGCCAGGACGTGATCCGGGACGTCGGCCGCGATGGGACCGTCGGGTCCGGGGCGTTCCGCCGGTCCGAGCCGTGTCACCGCGGTGACCGCCTCCGGCTGGCCCAGCCAGCGGGTCATCGACTCGGCCAGGATGCCGAGGGCCATGACGTTCTCGCCGCTGGTCACCCGCTGCCAGCGCCAGAAGTCGCCGGGGTCGCCCGGCGTGCTGGCATCCCAGCCCACCTGGACATGACGGACCCGGCCGATGGCACCGTCGCGCAATAGACGCACGATCGTTCCGTCCGCCCAGGCCGAGAATGTCGCCGGGACGACCATCGCGACCCGGTCCGGGTGGTTGCGGGCTGCCCGCAACATCGATCGCGCGTCCTCGGCGGTTGAGGCCATCCGTGCCTCGGTCAGGACATGCTTGCCGGCATGGAGCGCGGCGATCGTGACCGGCGCGTGGAGGATCGGCCAGGCGCCGACCAGCACAGCGTCGATCGAGGGATCGTCGAGCAGCGCCTGCCACGATGGGTACGCACGGTCGAGCCCGAGCGTCTCGGCCGCGCGGCGCGCCGAGTCCTCGGAGCGGTTAGCGACACCGACCAGCTCGACGCCGTCGATCGCGCGAAAGCGCGGCACGTGCTCGGCGGCGACGATCCGGCCGGCGCCGACGATCCCGATCCTGATCGGTTCGGTCATGGCCTCGGTGGCTCCTTTCCTACGGCGCCGCTGGTCGTGTCCGGCCCACGCCAGCCGAGTCGTCGCGACAGGTCGTCGGCGGCGGACCGCACGACGAGCCCGGCAGCGGCCTCCTTCGCCGCGTCTGTCCGGTTGTCCGGCCAGGTCGCGATCAGGTCGCCCACGACCCGGCCACGGGCGTCGCGGATCGGGGCGGAGACGCCGACCGCACCCTCATAGCGCTCACCGTGGCTGACGACGAAGCCGCGCCGTCGGTCGGCGTCGAGCTCCTCGCGCAGCCGGGCCTTGGTCAGTGCCGTACGACCCGGGATCGGGTCGGGCAGCCGATCGAGGATGGCCGCCTGCTCGTCGGCCGGCAGGAACGCCAGGATGCCCTTGCCCGATGAGCCGAGGTGAAGGTCGCTCCAATCCCGGAGCGATTCCCACAGGTAGCGGATGGGATGGCTCGTCTCGACGGCGTCGACGGCGGAGAACTGGCGGCGATGGGGGTCGTAGACGGCGATGACGACGGTCTCGCCGATGGCGGCCGACGCACGCTCGAGGAACGGTCGGCCGACCCGCCGGATGTCGAGGTGTTCGGCGACCAGCAGGCCGATCCGGGCCAGGTCCGCTCCCACCCGGAAGCGGCCCGGCTCGTCGGCCGGGGCAAGCAGGCCGAGGGCGGCCATGTCATGGAGGATGCGATGAGCGGCGCTGCGCGGGATGTCGGTGGCACGGGCCAGGTCGCGGATGCCCCATTCGCCGGACTCGGCGAAGGCCTCAAGGACGCGGACCCAGCGAGCCATCGGGCCACTGGGCGGCCCACCCTCGAGCGCCGGCAACGGGGCCACCTCGGTAACGCCGGTGGCCTGGATGGCCGGTTGGCTGTGGTTCCGGGCGATTGACCCGGTCGGGCTGGGCATGTCACAGTGAGCTTACCAGCAGAATGGGACCCGCGTCCCGATAAACCGGACGCAGACACGCGGACACGCGGACCCAGGCACCAACGGAACGAGCAACGCGACAGGAGGCGATCGGGCAGTGGCGGTCAGCGATGCCGAGGTTCGCCCGATCCGTCCGCGCCCGCGCGCCGGGACGACCGGCGTGACCCGCGTGACCGACACGGCCACGCTCGACGCGATCGCCGCCCGGATCCTGTGGCTCGCCGTCCGGATGATCCACGAGGCCAATCACGTCCGACCGAGCCTCGACGGGATCAAGGTCGGCGGTCACCAGGCCTCGAGCGCCTCGGTCGTGTCGATCCTGACCGCGCTCTACTTCCGCTGGCTGCGGGCCGGCGACCTCGTTGCCGTCAAGCCGCATGCCTCGCCGGCCTACCACTCGCTCCAGTACCTGCTCGGCAACCTCGACCCCTCGATGCTCACGCGATTGCGCGAGTTCGGCGGGTTGCAGTCCTATCCGTCACGGACCAAGGACCCCGACCCGGTCGACTTCTCGACCGGCTCGGTCGGCCTCGGGGCGGTCGCCCCGATGTTCGCGGCGCTGGCCGATCGCTACCTGCGGCTCCATTTCCGCGACTCGATCGCGAGCCAGCCGGAGCGGCGCTTCGTGGCCCTGGTCGGCGACGCCGAGCTCGACGAAGGCAATGTCTGGGAGGCGATCCTCGAAGAGGGCCTCGGCGAGCTCGGCAACGTCACGATGATCGTCGACCTCAACCGGCAGAGCCTCGACCGGGTCGTGCACGGCATCCGCATTCGCCGGGTGGAGGGCATGTTCGCGGCGGCCGGCTGGCACGCCATCGAGGCGAAATACGGCCGACGGCTGCAGGAACGGTTCGCCCAGCCCGGCGGGGCCGCTCTGCGCGAGCGTATCGACGACATGGACAACGAGGACTACCAGATCCTCATCCGCCGGCCGGGTCCGGAACTGCGCGAACGGCTGCTCGACGAAGCCCCGCCCGCCCGGCGCGACGGCCTGGCCCGCAACGTCCGTGATGTGCTCGACGATGACCTGCCGGCGCTCATCGGCGATCTGGGTGGACACGACCAGGCCGAGCTCGAGCGAGCCTTCCGGGCCGCCGACGCCGAGCGCCACCGCCCGACGATCATCTTCGCCTACACCATCAAGGGCTGGCGGCTGCCGTTCGCCGGTGACAGCCTCAATCACTCGGCGCACCTCTCGGCCGACCAGGTCGAGCAGCTGGGGCGCGACCTTGGTGCCGACCTCGACGACGTGTGGGCCGCGTTCGCCGCCGGCTCGCCGGAGGGGCAGTTGGCGGCGCGGCGGCGGACCGAGCTCGGCTACGACACGCCGCCTCACGCGATCGCCCCGGCCACTGAGCCAGTGATCGCGATGCCGGACATCCGGATCGCGGCCGCGACGAGTACCCAGCAGGCGTTCGGGGACACCCTCGCCGCCCTGGCCCGCGACCCCGAGATCGGCGGTCGGCTGGTGACCGCCGCCCCGGACGTCGCGGTCTCGACGAATCTCGGCGGCTGGATCAACCGGGTCGGGGTCTATTCGACCGAGGCAGGTCCCGATCGCCATGACGTCAAGCGGCCGCTGGTCTGGGAGCCCGGCCCGGCCGGACGCCACATCGAGCTCGGCATCAGCGAGATGAACCTGTTCCTGTGGCTCAGCCAGTTCGGGCTCAGCGGCGAACTCTTCGGCGAGCGCTTGGCGCCCATCGGCTCGGTGTACGACCCGTTCATCGCGCGCGGGCTCGACGCCCTCATCTATGCGCTCTACGTGAAGTCGCGGTTCGTTCTCGTCGGGACGCCGTCGGGCGTGAGCCTGGCCCCGGAGGGCGGCGCCCACCAGTCGACCGTCACGCCGTCGCTCGGCATCGAGCTGCCCGGCCTGCGCGGCTACGAGCCGGTCTTCGCGCGCGAGGTGGCATGGACGCTGCTCGAGGGCATCCGCGGCTGCCTCTCGCCGGACGACGGGTTCGCGACGTACCTGCGCCTCGCCACTCGCCCGATCGACCAATCGCTCGCGGCGCCGGTCGAGGCGCGGCTCGGGCTCGACGGCTGGCGCGACGCCGTGCTGGCCGGTGGCTACCGGCTGATCGAGGCGACCGAGGCGCTCGAACGGCTGCCGCCGGGCAGTCCGGTCGTCCAGGTCGTGGCAGCCGGCGCGATCGTGCCCGAGGCCGTCGCCGCCGTCCGCACGCTCCACCGCGAGGAGATCGCCGCGAACCTCATCGTCATCAGTTCCGCCGAACGGCTTGCCGCCGGGCAGCACGGCGGCCGGCTCGATGCCATGCGTCGCGGCCGGCGCGACGACGTCGGACACCTCGGGACACTGATCCCCGCCGGCGAGCGGCGGGCGCCGATCGTGACCGTCGCCGACGGGGCGTCGCATGGGCTGTCGTTCATGGGCGGCGTGTTCGGGGCACCGGTCGTGCCGCTCGGTGTCGACACCTTCGGAGAGTCGGGGACGATCCCGGACCTGTATGCCTACGCCGGCATCGACGCCGACCACATCGTCGAGGCGGCGATCCTGGCCCTGGACCTGGAGGCGCACTGATGGGCGACACGACCGCCGGCCTGACCGAGGCCCAGACGGCGTTCCTGCGCGAACGGCCGCATGCGATCGTCGCCACGATCATGAAGGATGGCCGGCCGCAGCTGACACCGAACTGGTTCCTGTGGGACGGCGAGCGGTTCTGGGTGAGCACGCTCGACTGGACGGTCAAGGTCAAGAACGCCAAGCGGGATCCGCGCGTCACGCTGTGCATCGACGGTCCCGGCCGTAACACGAACTATGTCCAAGTCTTCGGGCTGGCCGAGGTCCTGGAGGGCGATGTCCGCGAGCGAACGCTCGACCTCATCCGCAAATACGAGCCGGTCGAGGCGGATGCCCAGGCGCACTGGGAGGGCATCAAGGAGGATCGGGTCCTCCTGGTCGTGACCCCGG
>JANMBS010000388.1:0-3186 GCA_031360525.1 Thermomicrobiales bacterium | reverse complement strand
CGACCGCCGCCCGGCGCACACCCCGGAGCGTGTTCAGGATGTGGAGCTGCTCCTCGGTCAGGTGCGCGACTTCCCGCGCCCCGTCCTTGATCTCGGATCGCAGCAACGACCGAAGCTCGAGCGGCGAGGTGATCATCGCCGCCAGCATGTCGATGCCTTTCTGGCCGGGCGCCTGCTGCCGGCCGCCGGACCACAGCTCGAACGCGGTGTCGACCCACGTCCGCAGCCGATGGTTGCGCAGGCCGTCGGGCTCGAGCATCGCCCGGTCGATGACCAGGTCGGGGTCGGCGTCGGGCCCGAGGAAGAAGATCTTGGTCCCGAGGCTGGCGAGCTCGGCGTTGGGGAACGCGACGGCGTGGCCGGCCATCGGATCGAGCCCCCGCGGCCTGTCGGGGAGCTCGCGCAGCTTTGCCACCAGCGAATGCCGGCTGTCGGCCGCCTGCTCGAACGGCGCGCGATCGAGCGGCCGGCCGCCGGCCCACCAGCGCCCGTGCCCGTCGCGCGTGATGGGGCCCGACTTGACCTCGATGATCAGGAAGCCACGGTCGGGGTGGGCGACGATCACGTCGGCCTCGCCCTCGCGCTCGACGCCGTGGTCACGGACGAGCCAGGCGACGTTCTGGAAGAGCGTGAACTCGGGGGCCAGGGCCTCCCGCAGCCGGTCGTGGATGTGCTTCTCGGCGCGCGAACCCACTCCCTCGGTGGCGGCGAGCCTCGACGACAGACCGGACACGATCACGTCTCCCCGTTCCCGCTCGCGCCGGCGAGCCTGACCGGCATCGTAGCAGCGCCGCGCGCATGTCGATTCCACCGGCGGCCATTCGTCGTTGGAGTAGGCTGGCAAGGAGCCGGCGCGCGGTGCCTCGGCGCCGCGGCGGATGCATCCCGGAGGTCGATTTCGATGGCGAACTATCTGCTCACCTATCACGGCGGTTCGATGCCCGAGGGCGAGGCTGAACAGGCCCAGGTCATGCAGGCCTGGACCGCCTGGTTCGGGACGCTCGGCGATAAGCTGGTCGACGGCGGCAACCCGGTCTCGCAGGTCAAGACCATCGCCGCAGACGGCTCGGTCAGCGACGGCGGATCGAACCCGTCGACCGGCTACAGCATCATCAAGGCCGACAGCCTGGACGCGGCCGTCGCGCTGGCCAAGGGCTGCCCGGTCCTCCAGGGCGGGGCCAGCGTCGAGGTCGCGGAGACGTTCGCGGTCATGTAGTCGGCCATCCGCGAGGCAAAGAAGGGCCGGGGCTCCCACCTGTCGGTGAGGGCCCCGGCCCGCTTCTGTCAGGGACTGGCAGAGGCTAGCGGCGGCGGTTCCTGCCGCGCAGGGCGGACGGGATCGGGGTGGCGAACACGACCACGAGGGTCACGATCACCAGGAGCGCGAGCACGATGCCCAGGTTCATCCCCGGAGCCGCTGTCCCACCCGAGGACAGGACGTCCGTCGCCGGAGCCGTTGGCACGCCCGGATTGTCGGTCTCGCCGAGCGGCGGGACCGGGACGTACACGTCCGAGATGTCCGTGTCCGGCTCGGTACCACCGGAGTCGATGGTCGCGAGGTTCTTGAGCGGCTGGGGGATCCCGGCCGCACTCGCGTCGACGGTCGCCATGTAGCTCACGGAACCGCTGGCAGAGACGCCCTCGTCGGCCGTCCAGGTCAGGGTCCGCGTGCCGGCGTTGTAGCCGTCGAAGCTGAAGTCGGCGCTGTCCGTGGCCGAGCCGGCCACATAGGTCAGGCCAACGGGCAGGACGTCCGTGATCGTCCCGTCGTGCGAGGCGCTCCCCGTGTGGGTGTAGGTGAGGGTGAAGGTGACAGTCGAGCCTTCGCTCGCCGTCGGGAGGTTGGTGCCGCCGACGTTGACGAGCGGCGCGTTGTTGCTCTTGTCGATGGTCAGGTCGGACGCGTTGCCAGTGGCCGGGTGGGCCGTCGCTGTCGCGGTGCCCGTGTCGGAGACGGTCTCGTTGGTATCGCCGGTGGCGATGTTGGTCGTCGTGCCGGTGACCGCGACGCTCGAGTAGTTGCAGTCGTAGTGGGCGCCGACGGCCAGGGTCGTCGGGATGGTGCAGCCCTTGGCAGTGAGGTTGAACGTGTTGTCGCTCAGGGTCACGCCATGGAGGGCCACGTTGCCCGTGTTGGTGATCGTGATCCGGTAGTACAGGGTCGTGCCGGTGGTGGTCGTCAGGCTGGCCTGCCACGGCCCGTTGGCGCTGAGGCTGACCTGCTTGTCGACCGTGAAGCCGGGGGCAGCGGCAGGAGCCGGGGCTTTGCAGCCAGCCCTCAGGTACGCCTCACCCTCGGGCCAATTCTTGCCCGGGTAGACGAACAGCGGTCCCTTCTTCGGCTGGTACGTGTAGGGCGGGATGATGTCACCCCACCTGACGCCGGCAGCCTTCGCGCCGGGGTACCAGATCGGGCCGTCGTGCCCGTCATGGCCGCTGTTGTGGAGACCCGCGGCCGCGATATCGACCGTAATGACCCGGTATGGGTTCGTTTCGCTGTTGGTCGCGTGACAGAGCGTGACCTTTTGTCCGGTGGCGAGAGCGCCTCTCGGCGCGACCGCGGCCACCGACTGGAGTACGAGAGTCATCACCATGATCGCGGTCCAGAAGAGCACAAGGCCCCTTCTCGTCCGCGGCATCACCGCAAGATTTCCCAGATGGGACATGTAGTCCTCCCTTCCCCGTTGTGGAGCCGCGATCACTCGAAGCCTCCGTGTAACCCGGGCGTGCCGGGTCGTTCCCATGAGTGGGCCTGCCCATGAGTGGGGTCCCACCGCGTATACCCAAAAGTACTGGCGCCTCCCGACATAACTGCCTCTAATTCGACCCGTCGACCTATCAATCGGCATATCGAAACGGGGGATTCGGTGCGTGGCGGCAACAGGGGCCACCTTCGGGCCACGGAACGCGAAACTGGTACGCTCCGCAACGAGATGAAACTCGGTCTCCAGATCAGCTCGTTCACGTGGCCCGGCGGCACGGCCGCGATCGGTCCGACCCTCGCCGAGATCGTCCGCCAGGCCGACGATGTCGGCTTCGATTCGATCTGGGTGATGGACCACTTCTTCCAGATCCGGGGTGTCGGACCTGCCGAGGACCCGATGCTCGAGGGCTGGACCACGCTCGGGTTCATCGCCGCGCATTCTACGCGCGCCCGCCTCGGCCTGATGGTCGGCGGCGTCCACT
>JANMBS010000385.1:0-2242 GCA_031360525.1 Thermomicrobiales bacterium | reverse complement strand
CAGCGCAGAGACCGCTTCGGCGGTCACGAACGGCAGGTCGATGGGGAGGACCAGGATCGCCTCGGCGCCGCCGGCGACCACGTCGGCCCGTGCCTCGGCGAGGCCCGCGTTGAGGCCGCTGGTCCGCTGGCGGAGGGTCCGGGCGCCGATCTCGGCTGCACGGGCCAGGACCTCGAGGTCGGGGCTGACGACAAGGACGTCGTCGAGCCGACCGACGGCCAGGGCGGTCTCGACGGTCCGTGCCAGGAGGCCATCGACGAGATCGTGTCGCTCCTCTGCATCGATGGTGCCGGCGAGTCTGGTCTTGGCGCCCTCGAGGGTGCCGACCGGGATGATCGCGGCGGTCCTCATCGGGCCGCGACGCCGGCGAACTCGAGGACGTCACGCGCGAGGCGGGCACGGCCGGGGTGGTCGCCCATGACGGTGTCGACCACGAGCGTTCGGAAGCCAAGGGCGGCGATCTCAGGCTCCTGCGCGGCATCGACGGTGTCGAGCACGAAGGCCGTGGCGATGTCGCGATAGATCCTGGCCACTCCCCGGGCGCTCGATTCGTGGCCGAGGGAGGTGAGCATCCGGTCGGCCGGGCCCTTGAGCGCCACGCCGCCGACGATCGGGCTCACCGCCACGACCGGGACGCCGGCGAGCGCCCGTTCCGTGACGAGACCCGCGATCGGCCCTTCCAGGATCGGCCCGACCGAGACGATCGGGTTCGATGGCCCGACGACGATCAGCTCGGCCGCCGCGAGCGCCGCGACGACCGCCTCGGTCGGCCGGTTGTCGCCGCTGAACCGGACCTCTCGGACATTCGGCTCCTGGCGGCGATGGACGAAGTACTCCTGGAATTCGATCCAGCCCTCGTCGGTGCGGACCTGGGTGCGCACCGGGGCGTCGGACATCGGCAGGATCCGGGTCGGGATCCCAAGCGCGGCCTGGAGCGAGAGCACGGCCTCGGTCAGCGTCCGGCCCTCGCGGATCCGTGCCGTCCGGGCGATGTGGGTCGCGAAATCCCGATCGCCGAGCCGGAACCAGTCCTCTTCGCCGTATTCGGCCAGAGCCTCCATCACGGTCCAGGTCTCGCCACTCTGACCCCAGCCGCGCTCATCGTCGAAGCGGCCCGACAGCATGTACAGCACGGCGTCGTGATCGGGCATGACGAGGAGACCATGCCGTTCCGTGTCGTCGCCGGTATTGACCACCACGGTCAGGTCGCCATCGGGCAGGACCGTCTGGAGCCCGTGGGCCAGTTTCGCGCCGCCGCTCCCGCCGGCCAGGGCAACGACCCTCACGCGGACCTCATTCCCAGCCCTTGTACGCCCTCAGCGCGCTGCTGTTCTTGACGAAGATGAAGTCGCCGCCCGTCAAGGCGCCGTCGTATGGCCGGTAGTGGCAGTCGACGATGTCATAGAGGCAATAGTCGTTCGCGTACATGATCTCGAGCAGGTCGCGCGGCGTCGTGCGCCCGATGTAGGCGTCGAGGCAGCCGAATTCGATGAGCCAGAGCTCGGCGGCGTCGAGGACCTTCTGCGATCCGCGCAACGCCGCGAGCTCTCCGCCCTGCAGATCGAGCTTCACGAAGTCGGGGACGAGACCCAGGTCGTCCGCGATGCTGTCGAGCGTCCTGACCTCGACGTCGACGGTCTCTCGTGGTGCGCCCGAGACATTGTCGAGCAGCGACGCGCCGCGGTCCTTCGCGCTCTCGCGCCAGATGTGAAGGGACGCCGACCCGGGAGCCGCGCCGAGCGCCTTCGGGACCACGATGGGAGCCGGGCGGATGTCCGCGACCGTCGTTTCGATGATCTCGTGAAGGGACGGGTTCGGCTCGATCAGGACGAGTTGCGCCCCAGTGAACAGTCGCGACACGTCGCGGGCCCAGTACCCCCGGTACGCGCCGCCGTCGAAGATCACGCGCGGCGCGAAGCCGAGCTCCTTCGCATGCTCGAGCCGCTCCAACCACGTCGGGAACACCTTCGGGTTCCGCTGCTTCCGGCGGACGACATCGAGGCCGACTGCATGGAATGGCGCTCGCCCGACCCTCTTGAGTGTCTTGTTCACGAGACCCATCGGGACAGTATGCCGGTCATGCCAGGAGCTCGCGGACCTCGGGCATCCGAGCGATGGTCTCGCGGTCGTACGGTCCCGGCATCCGGACGATGACGGTCTCGAAGCCCGATCCGGTGTACGGCCGTAGCGCGTCGGCCACCTCGGTCGGTGTCCCCAGCAGCACCGGACTCCCCATCTCCTC
>JANMBS010000337.1:0-5764 GCA_031360525.1 Thermomicrobiales bacterium | reverse complement strand
GCGAAGCCGACCATGTAGCTGTATTCGGGCGTGAACTGCCGCCAGTTCGCGCCGAGGAACTCCGACAGGGGTCCGGCCAGCGTCGCCGCGAGCAGGAACGAGAACAGGATCGACAGGATGCCGAGCAGGCGCCGCAGGGTCCCCTGGGCGAAGCCCAGAACCAAGAAGCCCATGAAGTACAGGACGAGCAGCAGGTCGACCGTCCCGACCCCCGCGATGAAGTCCCCGAGATCCACGTGCGCCTCCGTGATGACCGCTCGCGGCGAAGCCGGAGCCGGGCAAGGGTAGCAGCGGCCGTCTGAACGCTGCAAGACACCCGCCAGTACCACGCCGTCGGGTGGAGTCCAGTGGGGAGCGGTGCCCTCCGGACCTGTCCGGTCAGGTCCGGAGCCGCGCTCCGAGGTCCTCGCTCAGCCCCGTAACGACGCCCGCGACCGCGGCATCGAGCTCGGCGTCGGTCAGCGTCCGCTCGTCGTCGCGCAACGTCAGCCGGTAGGCCAGACTCTTGTCGGTCTCGGCCAGCGGCTGGCCGCGGTAGATGTCGAAAAGCGCCACATCGCGCAGGAGCGTACCGCCATGCCGCCGGATCGTGGCCTCGACCGCGTGGGCCGGCGTCTCGAGCGGGACAACGACCGCCAGGTCACGCTCGACCGAGAGGAAGCGAGAGGGGGCCGATACTCGGTGATCGGCGAGGCTCCCGCCGGCGAGGCCCGCGACAGCGACCTCAGCGACGTAGACCCGCTCGGCACGCAGGTCCAGGGCGGCGATCGTCTCGGGATGCAACTCGCCGAGCCGGCCGACGAGGTCGCCGCCGGCCTGGACGCGGGCGGCACGACCGGGGTGCAGGTTCGGGTCGTCGGTGATCGGCGTGAAGACCGGTGGCTCAAAGCCGAGCCGGCGGCAGATCAGCGTGAGCACGCCCTTCGCGTCGTCGAGGTCGTAGGCGCGCGCGGCCCGATCCCAGGCAGCCGGTTGCGCCGATCCGGTCAGCGCGATTCCGAGCCGCCACCACTCGTGGGTCGCTGCGTCGCCCGGCGCGCCGTAGCCCTTGCCGACCTCGAAGATCGCGATGTCGTCGCGGCCCTGGCGCAGGTTCGTCGAGACGACCTCCAGCAGGCTGCCGGCCAGGGTCTGGCGCAGCATCGAGTGCTGGCTCGACAGCGGGTTGGTGACCGTGATCGCTCGGCCCGCCGCGCGCTGCTCGGGTTCGCCGGCCAGGTCGCCGTCGTCGTGGGGCGGAAACCGCTCCACGAGCCGGGGCGCCACGAGGGCGAAGGTCACGACCTCCGACAGGCCGGCGCCAGCCAAGGTCGCGCGGAGGGTGTCGCGCACCTCGAGCGGATCGTGACGGTAGGCCGGCATGGGCGTGTCGGGGAGGCTGGCCGGGACGAGGTCATAGCCGCGGACGCGGATGACCTCCTCGGTGATGTCCGCCTCGACCGCCAGATCGCGGCGCCAGGTCGGGATGGTCGCATCGACCACCTCGGCCTCCCCGGGTTCGATGTCGAGCGGCTTGGTGCCGGCCGCGATGCGGATCCGGGTCCCGGGAGCGACCGGGGTGGTCTCGATCCCGACCCGAGCAAGGAGCGCCCGCTGCTCGTCCGTGGCCAAGTCGGTGCCGAGCAACCGGTTGACTCGCGCCGGCCGGAAGGTGACATGCGCAGGCGCTGGCTCGGCCGGGTTCGAATCGACCGCGCCCGGCGCGACCTCGCCGCCGGCCCATTCGGCGATGAGACGGGCCGTCCGGTCCGCGCCGACCCGGGCGAGACGGAATTCCTGGCCCTTCTCGAAACGCAGGCTGGCCTCGGATCGCAGGGCGTAGCGGAAGGCCGTTCGCCGGATGCTGATCGGATCGAAGATGGCCGACTCGACGACGACGTCGTTGGTGCCCTCCCCCACCTCGGAGGCCGCACCGCCCATGATCCCGGCGATCGACAGCGGGCCTGTCGGATCGGCGATGACGAGGGCCTCTGGGTCGAGCTCGCGGACGACGTGGTCGAGGGTCTCGAGGCGCTCGCCGGCCGCGGCCCGCCGGACGATGAGCCGGCCGTCGTGGACGGCGGCCGCGTCGAAGGTGTGGATCGGCTTGCCGAACTCGACCATGACGTAGTTGGAGGCATCGACGACATTGCTGATCGGCCGTTGGCCGGCAGCCAGGAGGCGCATCTGGACCCGGTCCGGCGACGGACCGACCTGGACGCCGCTCACCCAGCGGCCGACGAAGCGCGGGCACAGGTCCCCTTCGCGGACATCGAGGCTCAGGCGCTCGATGGTCGGGCGGCCCGTTTCCGGCGGCTCGGTCGGCGGGAGGCGCAGGCTCGCGCCGGTCACCGCGGCGATCTCGCGGGCCAGCCCGATGATCGAGAGGGCGTCGCCCCGGTTCGGCTTCACGTCGACATCGAGGACGGTATCGCCGTACAGCTCGACGAGCGGGCGCCCGATCGGCGCGTCCGGCGGGAGGATCAGGATCCCGTCGGCGTCGGCGGTCAGGCCGAGCTCATCGCCCGAGCACAGCATCCCGTTGCTGACGACGCCCATCTTCTCGGTCCGCTCGATCCGCCGCCCGCCGGGCAGGACCGCGCCGGGGAGCGCGACCGGGACGCGCTGGCCGGCGGCGATGTTCGTCGCCCCGCAGACGATGTCGAGCGGCTCGCCGTCCCCTGTCGTGACGCTCGTCAGCGACAGCCGGTCGGCGCGCGGATGGCGCTCGACCGAGAGCAACTCGCCGACGACGACGTTGTGCCAGTCCTCGCCCCACCGGACGATCCCTTGGACCTCCATCCCGAGCAGGGTCAGGCGCTCCGCGAGAGCCTCGGGGGTGAGGTCGACGTCGACGTACTCGCGCAGCCAACTGAGCGGGATCTTCATCGGAACTGCTCGAGGAAGCGGAGGTCGTCTTCGAGGAACAGGCGCAGGTCGGTGATGCCGTGTTTGAGCATCTTGATCCGCTCGGGACCCATCCCGAAGGCGAAGCCCTGGTAGCGCTCGGGGTCGAGACCGCCGTACTGGAGCACGACCGGGTGGACCATCCCGGCGCCCAGGATCGTCATCCAGCCGGTCCGTCCGCAGGCCGGGCAACCGGAGCCGCCACAGACCAGGCACTCCACGTCGAACGCGACCGACGGCTCGGTGAACGGGTAGTAGCCCGGCCGGAAGCGGGTCTTCTTGTCCGCTCCGTACATCGCCTTTGCGAACTGGTCGAGGAGGCCCCTGAGGTCGCCCATCGTGGTGCCCTCGTCGACCATCAGGCCCTCGACCTGGAAGAACTCGGAGCCGTGCGACGCATCGATCGATTCGTAGCGGAAGCAGCGCCCAGGCAGCAGCGCACGGATCGGCGGCTCCATGGCCCGCATCGCGTGGATCTGACCGGGTGACGTATGCGTCCGCAGGAGGTGGCCGTCGACGTCGATGTACAGGGTGTCCCAGAGGTCGCGGGCGGGATGGTCGGGCGGGATGTTCAGCATCTGGAAGTTGGTCAGGTCGTCCTCGATCTCCGGGCTTTCGAAGACGACGAACCCGAACTGGCCGAAGATCTCGGCGATCTGGCCCATCGACTCGATGCTGGGGTGGAGGCTGCCACGACGGATCCCGCGGCCCGGCGTCGTGACGTCGACGGTCTCGGCCGCCAGCCGCCCGGTCAGGGCGGAGCCGCGCAGGTCGGTACCCCGTTCGGCAAGGGCAGCTTCGATGTCGCCCCGGACTGCGTTCGCGATGGCGCCGACGCGCGGCCGGTCGTCGGGTGGAAGCGCCCCGATCCCGCGCAGGACGGTCGTCAGGCGACCCTTCTTGCCGAGGATGTCGATGTCGAGCGCCTCGAGCCCCGCGACTTCGCCAGCCGCCGCGATCGCCACGAGGGCATCGTCGCGCAGCGCCTCGAGTTCGCGGGTCAGGTCCGACAGGTCCACGGTCTCCCTCTGCGCATCGTGCTGCCGTGTGAATCACGAGCCCTCGAGCGTCGTCGACGTCGAGCACACTCGAGGACTTGAACCCGGGCTCGCTTTGGACGCCACGCGCCCAAGCGAGCTAAGAGTTTTTGGCGAGCTCCACGATCTTGCCGAAGGTCGCCGCGTCGCGGATGGCCAGGTCGGCCAGGATCTTGCGGTCGATCTCGACGTCGGCCTTCTTCAGGCCGGCGATGAACTGGCCATAGGTCAGCCCGTTCTGGCGCGCCGCGGCATTGATCCGGACGATCCACAGCTGGCGGAACTGGCGCTTGCGCTGCTTGCGGTCGCGGGTCGCGTAGGCAAGCGCGTGCAGGAGCGCTTCGCGGGCGGGCTTGACGAGACGCGACTTCGTGCCTTTGCGGCCTTCGGCGTCCTGCATGAGGCGCTTGTGGCGCTTGTGGGACGTGACGCCCCGCTTGACTCGTGCCATGAGGTCGATGCGCTCCTAGAGGTACGGCAGCAGGCGACGGACCTGCTTGGCGTGTTCGGGCCCGATGACGGCCTTGCCGGCGTGGCGCCGGGTCCGTCGGGACGACTTGATCTCGAGGTGGTGCCCGGTCCAGGCCTTGACGCGCACGAACTTGCCGCTACCGGTCACGCCGATGCGCTTCTGGGCTGCCTTGTGGCTCTTGATCTTGGGCACCCTGGCCTCACTCTCCTGACGTCACCGGCTCCGGGGCCGGCGTAGTGGTCTTCTTTGTCTCGGTCTTCGTTGATGTCGTTGCGGTCTTCGCCTTGGGAGCCGCTGCGGCCTTCGGCGCTGAGGTGGCGGGCTTCGAGGCGGCGGCCGGTCGTCGCGTCGCGGGCGGGGCTTCGGTCTTGGTCGGGGCCGGTTCCGCGGCTGCTTCGGTGGGCGGAGCCGCTTCGGTGGCCGGAGGCAGTTCCGCGGCCGGAGCCGCTTCGGTGGCCGGGGCCGGTTCGGTGGCTGCTTCGGCGGCCGGAGCCGCTTCGGTGGCCGCGGCCGCTTCCGCGGCCGGAGCCGCTCCGGGGGGCGGAACCGGCGACTGAACCGGTTCCTGGGGCGCCGCCGCCGCGATGGGGGCCGACGCTGCCGCGGCGACGACCTGCTCGATATTCTCTTCGGCCCTTCCGTTCTGTGACTCGGCATCGTGCCGGTTCGTGACTTCGTGGACCTTCGGCTTGTGGACCGAGGCCATCGTGATGTGCATCGACTTGCCTTCGAGGAGCGGCGTCCGCTCCGCGACCCCATGCTCCTGGACCCGATCGACGAACTTCGCGAGGAGGTTCCGGCCGAGCTCCGGGTGGGTCAATTCCCGACCGCGGAACCGCACGGTGACCTTGATCCGATCACCATCCTCGAGGAATTCGATCGCCCGATGGACCTTCGTATCGAAGTCACCGATGCCGATCTTGGGCGAAAGGCGGACTTCCTTGAAGGTCACCGAGCGCTGCTTGCGCTTGGCTTCCTTCTCCCGTTTGGTCAGATCGTACTTGTACTGTCCGAAATCGAGGAACTTGACGACTGGGGGCGCGGCCATCGGTGCGACTTCGACGAGGTCCAGGCCGCGTTCCTGCGCCATTTCGAGCGCCTGAGGCGTCGGCATGACACCAAGCTGAGCACCCTCTTCATCGACGACTCGCACCTGTGGGATGCGGATCATCTGATTGACGCGCAGGTCTCGACTGATGGTCTATCCCCTTCGTTGTACCGTTCTCGGGCGACCGGCGCGGGCACACGGCGTCCGCGGTCCCGGCCGAAGCGGGAGGATAGCACAGGCCGTTCCTGAGCGACAGTGGACGGGCTGTTCCGGAAGCCTCAGCCCACCGTCCGCGCCTGGGCCTCCGCGGCCAGGCGGTCG
>JANMBS010000256.1:0-2855 GCA_031360525.1 Thermomicrobiales bacterium | reverse complement strand
GCGGTGACCATGCCGCCGATGGGGAAGATCCGGAAGGTCAGGCCGAACAAGTAGAGCCCGCCCAGCCCGAGCATGAACGACGGGATCGAAACGCCCAGGAATGCGATGCCCGTCAGGGCGTAGTCTGTCTTGGAGTACTGCCGCAAGGCCGACAGCACCCCGAGGGGGATGCCGACGAAGATGCCGATCAGGAGGGCCGTTCCCATCAGGATCAGGGACGCCACCAGCCCGCGTTGGACCGTCTCGAGGACCGGCAGGCCGGCGCCCTGGAGCTTGTATCCGAGGTTGCCTTGCGCGGCCTCCGCGAGCCAGTAGATGTACCGGACGGGGATGGGCTGGTCCAGCGCATAGCGCGCGATGATGATCCGCCGCATCTCCTCGTTGCCCTTCAGCTCCGGGCGGATGAAGGCCGACACCGGGTCACCCGGCGCCCAGGCCAGGAGGAGGAAGACGAGGATCGTGATCCCGAAGAAGATCGGGATCGCGATGAGTAGTCGGCGGATGATATAGGTGGCCAAGATGCACTCCGCGCTTAGTTGCGTAAGGGGCGGGACCGGTGGCCCCGCCCCTTACGACGATCGCGCTGCCTACTGTCGGGCAGATGCTACTGCTGGACGAACCAGGTTTCAGCCGCCTTGTAGTAGTTGCCCATGCCCGGGCCGGGTGTGCTGACGAAGTTGTGGATCCGGTCGCTGATGAACCAGTACCGGGTGGTGGCCCACAAGTTGATGAACGGCTGCTCCTCGGCGTCGATCTTGCAGACGTTCTGGATCGCAGTCGTCCGCTTCGCGACGTCGAATTCGGTCCCGACGGCGTCGAGGGCCGCATCGAGTTCGGCGTTCGTGTAATGGTAGCCCTTCCAGCCGTTGCCACCCTTCGGCCACGCATTCTTGGAGTGGAGGGTGCCGATGCCGTAGCCACCGGCAGCACCGCCGCCGTCGCCGCCGATCATCGACATGGTGGAATTGCCGTCGTCGTAGAACTTCTTGCTCCACGCCGCGCTGTCCATCTGGGTGATCTTGACCTTGATCCCGACGTCGGCCAGGTTCGACTGGATCGCGGTCATCGCGTCGAGCGAGCCCTGGTCGCCGTAGTAGGTGTCGAAGTCGAGCTCGCCCCACGATGCGGGATCGACGCCGGCTTCGGTCAGCAGCGCCTTGGCCTTCGCCGGATCGAAGTCATAGGTATGGACATCGGGCGGGTTGAGCGACGGGTCCAGGTACAGGCAGTTCAGCAGGGTCGGTTCCGGGATGTGATAGATGTTCTGCAGGATCGACTTGCGGTCGATCGCGTACAGGAACGCCTGGCGGACCCGCTTGTCGGCGAAGTCCTTGTTCTTGAGCGGGTTGAGCGCGATATCCAGGTCGACGCCGGACGGCCCGGGCAGGACAGTGCTCTTCGGGATCCCGTTCGCCCGCTCGACCTCGTCGGCGGTGACGTACGTGTAGTCGACCTCACCGGCCTCGAACGCGAGCAGCGCCGACGTGGTGTCCTTGAACTCGCGCCGGATGATCCCATCGAGCTTCGGCTTGGCGCGCCAGTAAGCGTCGTTGCGGGAAAGCTCCATCGACTGGCCGGCGCTGTACGCCTTCACGATGAATGGGCCGGTCCCGATCGCCTTGCCAGGCGTCCGGAAGTAGTCGTTCTTCTCCATCGTCGCCGGATCGATCGTCGCGAGCGACGACTTCTGGACGATGAACAGATCCATGACGTTGTACGGCAGGAGCGAGTTCGGCTCGATCGTCTCGATGGTGACGGTCAGCGGGTCCGGCGCCTGGACGCCGACGAGGTCCGTCGTCGTGCCCTTGGTGACGTCCTCCGCGCCTTTGATGCTCTTCATGCTGCCGCCGGGGTAGCACGGCCCGACCTTCGGGTTGAGGCAGAGCTCGAAGGAGAACTTGACGTCAGCCGAGGTGAAGTCGGTGCCGTCCGACCACTTGACGCCCGGGTGCAGCTTGAACGTCCAGGTCTTCTGGTCGTCCGAGACGGTCCAGGTGTCGGCGAGCTCAGGGACGAGCGGGCCGTACTGGCCGGAGAACGGGTTCTTGGAGACGGTGGTCGGAACCACGCTGTAGGTGACGAGGTGCTCCCAGATGAAATGCAGGAACTCGTAGTCGCCGCCTGCAGCCATGGGGCTCATGTTGTCGACGCCGACGCAACAGGGCCCGACGAACGCCCCGGTGAATACGCCGCCGCTGGGGCCGTCGGTCAGCCGGGCATCGCCGGGCACGACCGGCTCGCTGTCGCCTCCCGCTGCCGCGCTGGGCTCGGCGCTCGCGGAGCCGCTTGGGGCGGCTGACGTTGCGGTCGTCGGAGCGGCGGACGTCGCCGGCGAGCCACTCGATATGGCCCCACCGCAGGCGGCCAGGAGTATGGACAGCACTACCAGCATGGGTAGCAAAGCCCGCCCCCTCGTCCATGGGGTTTGGATCATCGTTGCCTCCTCCACTATGCCCACGGCATGCGCTACGTGAGCCTGACCAGTGAGAGGCTAGCATAGGGCTTCACGCAATGGGGCTGTAAAATACCGCCCGCAATCGAGTCGTAGTGAACCCGCCGGGAACGGCGAGGGGAGGGAAGTCCGTGCCTCGTCCGCTCCGCATCCTGTGCGTCGGTGGCCACCCCGCTGATACGTTCGATTCGGCCGGCGGGACGCTGGCCCATCACGTCCGGAACGGTGACGACGTGACCGTCGTGGCACTCACGGCCGGAACGCGGATCCACGACGTCGTCATCTCGGACACGCTCCGCTTCGAGGACCGCATCCCCGATCCCGACGAGCTGTCGGCCCTCATGGCCGAGCGGGCCGAGGTCAAGGCCGAAGAGGTCCGACGTGCGTGCGCGCTGCTCGGCAT
>JANMBS010000248.1:0-2605 GCA_031360525.1 Thermomicrobiales bacterium | reverse complement strand
CGGCCACGTCATACCGGCCGAGTTCGACGAGGGCGTCGACGACGACCGCCCTGGCCGCAGCAAGGTTCGGCGACAGCGCGACGGCCTCGCGGCCGATCGCCAGCGCCTGGGCGAACTGATGTTTGCCGAGCTGGAGACCGCCGATCCCGGCCAGCACGAGGGCATCGTCGGGGGCCAGGCGCCGTGCGGTCTCGAACGCCGTGGCGGCAGGCGCGTAGAGGGTCGGATCGGCGGTTTCGCGGACACGCTGGAGGAGAGCGAAACCGAGATCGCGCTGCGCGTTCGCGTCAGCGGCGTCGGCTGTGACGAGCGCCTGGAGCCGGGCGATCTCGGCGACGGTCGGCGACGTCGCAGTGGGTCGCGCGTTCGCGCTCGACGTCGGGCCTGCTGGCACCGCCGTCCCCGCTGGCGCGTCCGTCGCCGGCTGCTCGATCGCCCCGGAGGGCGGCAGCCCGCTGCTCGACGGCGGGGATGACGTCGTGGTCGCGCAACCCGCGCTCAGCAGCGCGATCGCGAGGGGCATGGTCAACCGGCGCGTCCAAGCGTTCATGGTGGGGATACGGCTTCGCGTCGCCCCTGGATGACCGGACGGGCTAGGAAACCCACTAGCAGCAGACCATGTCGCGCCCCCTAGATCACCCGGCCCGGATTGAGGATCCCGAGCGGATCGAGTGCCGTCTTGATCGCCCGCATGACGCGGACCGCGTCGGCGCCACGCTGGACCTCGAGCCAGTCGCGCCTTGCCATGCCGATGCCGTGCTCGCCGGTGACGGTCCCGCCGAGGTCGAGCGCGGCGCGGTAGAGGTCCTTCTTGACCGCCTCCGTCTTGGCCTCCGCCTTGGGATCGCCGCGCTCGAAGACGAGGTCCGGGTGGAGATTGCCGTCGCCGGCATGCCCGAACGTGCCGATACGAACGTCGTGCTGTGCGGCGATCCGTTCGATCTCTCGGAGCATGTCCGGGACTCTCGCGCGCGGCACGCCGACGTCTTCCATCCTGACGTCGCCGAGTCGCTCGAGAGCGTAATGGGCGGCCCGCCGCGCCTGGCGCAGCCAGTCGGCCTCCTGGGCGTCGGCCGCCCGGACGACCTCCGTGGCCCCGGCACGGCGACAGGCGACTTCGGCCCGCTCGAGCTCGTCGAGGGCTGCGGCGCCCGGCATGTCCGACTCGATCATCAGCATCGCGGCGGCGGTCCGGTCGAGCCCAAGATCGTTCATGTCATCGACGGCGGCGATCGTGAACCGATCGAGGAGCTCCAGGGTGACCGGCATCAGCCCGGCCGCGGCGATCCCCGCCACCGCGTGGCCCGCGCCGTCGAGCGTCGGGAAGAAGGCCAGCATCGTCGAGCGTGGCGGGGGCGCCGGGCGGAGGCGCAACGTTGCCTCCGTGGTGATCGCGAGCGTGCCCTGGCTGCCGACGAAGAGGTGGGTCAGCGAGTACCCGGCCACGTCCTTGATGTTCTTGCCGCCGGTCCGGATGACGCTCCCGTCGGCCATCACGACCTCGAGCGAGAGCACGGAATCGCGCGTCTGGCCGTATTTGACGCAGCACAACCCGCCGGCATTGGTGCCCAGATTGCCGCCGATGGAGCACATCTCGAAGCTGGCCGGGTCGGGCGCGTAGAAGAGGCCTTGTGCGGCGACCGCCGCCTTGAGTGCCGCGTTGATGACCCCCGGCTGGACGACCGCGACGAGGTTCTCCCGATCGATCTCGATGATCTCGTTCATCGCGGTGAAGACCATCGTCAGGCCGTCTTCGATGCCGGCTGCGCCGCCCGACAGGCCGGTCCCCGCGCCGCGCGGGACGATGGGCACGCGCAGCTCGGAGGCGATCCGCACCAATTCGACGACCTCCGCGGTCGTGGTCGGAAAGACGACGGCCCGTGGCAGGCCGGCGTGGAGGTACGGCGTCTCGTCGTCGCGGTAGCCCTCGCGGTCGAGGGTGTCGGTCAGGAGCCGGAGACCAGGGAGGCGCGCGGTGATCGCGGCGACCAGCGGATCGGTCGTCGTGGCAGCCGGCGTCTGGTCGGTCGTCACGTCGCCGAGTCTACGCGGCCGTGCGGCGTCCGACGGCACCCGGCGTAGGATGACCGTGATGTCCCCGCGGATCCCGTTGGTCCTGGCCGCCCTGTTGACGGGCGCCATCGCCGTCTCCGGGCCCGCCAGCGTGCCGGTTCGCGCCCGGGCCCTCGAGGCGGAAGACGGGCCGCTTGCGCCCCTCGAATCGGTCGCCCCAGGGAATGTCGAAGCCAATGAGGCCACGGCGACCGACATCGTGCCCGGCTCCGTCAGGCGTACGAGCCTCTTCGTTGACGCCACGTACGACGCGGCTCTCCGGATCTCGTGGGGGACGCGGAAGATCTCCGTCGACTCGACTGCCACGATCCGCAACTCCTCTGGCGCGCCGATCGACCGGATCGAACTCAACACCATCGCCGCCCGGCTGGGCAACATCCAGCTCAACGGCGTGACGGTCGACGGCGTCGCGGTCAGCGCCACGCGAAGCGACCAGACGATCGTGGTCCCGCTGGGCGGCGTCCTGCCGGTCGGTGGCACCACCAAGATCCGCGTCCGGTTCCACGCCACCCTACGAAGCAACCTGTCCGGC
>JANMBS010000457.1:0-1558 GCA_031360525.1 Thermomicrobiales bacterium | reverse complement strand
GCCCTGCTTGGTGCCGAGTGCCTGGACGTACGACGAGAACACGCCGTTGAACTGCCACGTCCCGACGCCGCCCTTGGCCTTCTCGATGCACGACCCGTAATCGGGCGTGCCGTCTCCGTTGAGATCCTGGCCTTGGTACTTCTTGGCGATCGTGAGGTACTCGTCCCAGGTCTTGGGTGGCGCGACGCTGTCCTTGCCCAGGATGTCCGTGCGGTAGTAAACGGAGAGCACGTCGCTGTCGATCGGGACGGCATAGATCTTGCCGCCGAAGGACGAGTTGGACTGCATGACCGGCACGACATCATCCCACTGGAGCCCCGGGTAACTCGGCACCAGGCTGGTCAGGTCCTGGAAGTACCCCTGGCCCGCGAAGCTGCCCAGCCACGACGAGGACATCGTGTACAGCGTGAACGCATTGGTCCCTGTCGAGAGATCCGTCGCCTCCTTCTGGAAGAGATCGCTGAAAGGGGCGGTGGTCACGTTGACCTTGCCGCCGGTCGCCTTTTCCCATTCGAGCGCATGACGCTGGAGCGGTTCGGCGATCGGCGGACCGGTGAAGGTAACGACTTCCACCGTCACACCCGTGAAGTCCTTGGCACCCGTGCTCGATCCCGGGCTGGATGGCGGCGCCGCGGAGCCACCCGCGGGCGAGGCCGCCGTACTGCCGGCGGGAGCGCTGCTCGTAGTTGTGCCGCCGCATGCCCCGGCGATGATCGCCAGGACCGGCAGGGCGATCAAGAATCGATTACGCGAAAACGTCATGCCGTGTGATCCTCCTCGGTTGGGTCGGGGGGTCCAAGCCGGGATCGGCCTGGACGAAGCCTACTCGCTCGCGTGCGACTGTCTAGGGAGCCGTGATCCACTCTTGTGACACCTCCTCCGATACGTCCCGTTCAATGGCCGGACCCGTCGACTCGCGCACGACGAGTCGAGGTTCGAGAACGATTTCCTGCAATGGCGCGTCCGGCGCCGTCACCCGGCGAACGAGGAGCTCGATCGCTCGGCGGCCGATCTCGAAGACCGGCTGACTGATTGTGGTGAGCGGCGGATCGATCAGGTCGGCACCCACGAAGTCATCGAAGCCGATGACCGAGACGTCGGTCGGCACCCGCATACCAAGGTCGCGAAGCGCCTGCAGCGTCCCGACGGTGGAGAGATCGTTCGTGGTCACGATCGCCGTCGCGGGCCGATCCAGGCGGATGAGCTGTGGCGCCAACGCCCGCGCCGTCGCCTGGCGCAGGTCGCCATGGACGATCAGCAGCGGATCGACGGAGATGCCGTGGTCGATCAGCGCTCGTTCGTAGCCCGCCTGCCGCTCGGCGAAAGTGCTCAGATACGAAGGTCCGGCCATCAGCCCGATCCTCCGGTGCCCAAGGGCGAGGAGGTGCACCATCGCGTCGTAGACGGCTCTGTCGCTCTCGACCGTCACCGTGTCCACCTGGAGGCGCGGCAAGCGCCGGTCGACGGCCACGATCGGGATACCGATCGCCTGGAGGCGGTCGAGACCCTTGGACCAGCCATCGGCAGAGGCTACTGCCACACCCGCGACACGCTCCAT
>JANMBS010000209.1:0-2223 GCA_031360525.1 Thermomicrobiales bacterium | reverse complement strand
GCCGGGCAAACGGTCCGGATCGTCTTTGCCGCTGCCGATCTCGGTCGCGGGAGCACGGTCGAGGCTGCCGTCGACGACGTGCGGATCAGTCGCCCGTAAGCGGCAACCGCACCCGGACCGTGGTGCCCGCGCCGGGCACCGATCCGGCGGTGATCTCGCCTCCGTGCGCCAGCACCAGCTGATGAGCGATGGAGCCAGCGTGGCAGTCTGTGGCTGCGTCGTATTGACAGTGTCACGTCACACTGTCATCATGTGCCCATGTCCGACGACGAACGCTACTCGCTCACGGAACTCGCCGACCTTGCCGGCGTCACCCCGCGCACGGTTCGCTATTACCTGGCGGGTGGGCTCCTGCCGCAAGTCGGCCAGATGGGTCCCGGCAGCAAGTACGACGGCGGACACCTCGCTCGGCTGCGGCTGATCCGGCGCCTCCAGGCCGAGCATCTGCCGCTGGCGGAGATCCGGCGCCGCCTCGAGACGCTCGGTGACGAGGAGGTGCGTGACCTCGTCGGAGCGACCGAACCCACACCGCCACCGGACACCGCGCTCGAGTACCTGCGCACGGTGCTGGGTAGCTCACTCTCGGCTCGCGCCGGCACGCCACCGGCTCCCGTGCCGGCGATCTCGGCGGCCGCGAGCGTGGCTGAACGACCCGTGGCGGGTCCCACGCTGATGCGGCTGAACTCGTCGCTCCCAGAGGCGTCCGTCGAACCCGACGACTCCGACGACTCTGGCGCCACGTCGGTGCCGGCCGATGCGACCGTCCGCCCCAGCGATCGCTCCCAATGGGAGCGGATCGTGCTCGTGCCCGATATCGAACTCCACATCAGGCGCCCGCTCCCGCGGGCACAGAACAAACAGGTCGACCGCCTCGTGACGATCGCCCGTGAGCTCCTCGAGGAGGACCGACCATGACCACCCGCGCAGACACCACGTTCAGCGTCCGCCCCGACCGTCGCCTGCTTCGTCCGACCGCCCACAGCCAGCGCTTCGTCCTGGCGCGGATCGCCGCACCGCGCGCCACGACCGAGCGTGCGCGGCCGCCGGTCAACCTCTCGATCGGGCTCGACCGGTCCGGATCGATGTCCGGCGAGAAGATCCGGGTCGCCAAGGTCGCGATCGAGGAGGCGATCGCGCGCCTCCGACCGGACGACCGCTTCTCCGTCGTCGCGTATGACGACGTGGTGGACGTGGTCATCGAGTCCACGCACGCCTCGGCCGAGGCGCGCCGCGGCGCGATCGAACGGCTGCGGACCGTGGATGCCCGCGGTAGCACCAACCTCGGCGAGGGCTGGCTGCGCGGCTGCGAGCAGGTCGCCGGCCACCTCGTAGACCGTGGCGTGGATCGTTGCTTGCTGTTGACGGACGGCCTGGCCAACGTCGGGATGACCGATCCGGGCCAGCTCGCGGGCCACGCCGCGGAACTCCGCGCCCGGGGCGTCTCGACATCGACCTTCGGGGTCGGGAACGACTTCGACGAGCGCCTCCTCCAGGCGCTGGCCGATGCCGGCGGCGGTCACTTCTATTACATCGCGGATGCTCCCCAGATCCGCGACGCGATCACGTCCGAGGTCGGCGAGACGCTCGAGATCGTCGCCCGCGATGTCGATCTTGAGATCACCGCGCGTGACGACATCCGCATCGAGCCGATCAGCCCATACCCGATCCAGGCGCGTGGCAACCGGACGACAGTGTCGCTTGGCGACCTCGGCTCGGAGCAGGCCGTCGAGGTCGTGCTGCGCCTGTCATTCCCGTATGGCGAGATCGCCCGCGAAACGGGCGCCATCGTGTCCCTGACCGATCGCGAAGGTGTCTTCGGCCCAGGCGGCGCCGGCGAGAGTGAGCCGGTCCGGCTGACCTGGAGCTACGCTGACGACCGGGCCAACGATGAGCAGCCACGCGACCCGGACGTCGACCGTGCGGTCGGCCGCCTGTTCGCCGCCCGGGCGCGACAGGAAGCGGTCCAGCTCAACCGCAACGGCGACTACGAAGGGGCCCAGCGCATCCTCGACGCCACCGCCCGACGCATTCGGGGCTATGCCGGGCACGACACGGTCCTGCGCGAGGTCATCGACGAACTTCGGGAGGAACAGGTCACCTATGCCGCCCCGATGGCTGAACCCAGCCTGAAACGGGCCCATTTCGCGAGCGCCAACATGCTGCGCAGTCGCGATGCGTCGGGTCGCTCCGTGAAGCGGTCCTGACCGCGGCCCGGGGGTCGCC
>JANMBS010000197.1:0-4902 GCA_031360525.1 Thermomicrobiales bacterium | reverse complement strand
ACTACAACAAGACCTTCACGTCCATCCTGTCCACGCCGCTCTCGCCGGGCGACGTCGCGGTCGGGGAACTGGCCTGGGCGCTCATCCGCGGCGGCCTCTATGCCATCGGGTTCATGGTCGTGATGGTCGTGCTGGGCCTCGTGGTATCGCCGTGGGTCGTGCTGGCGGTTCCGGCGGCGCTCCTGGTGGGCTTCGCCTTCGGGGCGGTCGGGATGGCCGCCACGTCGTTCATGAAGACCTGGCAGGACTTCGACCTGATCCAGCTCGTGGTCCTGCCGATGTTCCTGTTCTCGGGCACGTTCTATCCGATCGACGCCTATCCCGAGGCGCTCCAGCTTTTCGTCCGGTTGACGCCGCTCTACCAGGGCGTCGACCTGATCCGCTCGCTGACGGTGGGGGCGATCTCGCCGATCCTGCTGGTTCACGTCGCATACCTGACCGTGATGGGCGTCGTCGGGCTAGCGGTCACCGGGCGGCGGCTCGACAAGCTGCTGCTCAAGTAGGTTGAGCGTCGGCCGATGACCGACCGGGCGGCGCTGGCCGCCTTGACCGCGGAGATCGTCGAGTGCCGACGCTGCCCGCGGCTGGTTGCGTGGCGCGAACGGGTCGCTCGCGAGAAGGTCGCCCGCTTCCGCGACGAGACGTACTGGGGCCGGCCGGTGCCTGGTTTCGGCGATCCCGACGCGAGGATCCTGCTGGTCGGGCTTGCGCCTGCGGCCCACGGCGGAAACCGGACGGGGCGGGTCTTCACGGGAGATGCATCGGGCGACTTCCTGTTTCGCTCGTTGCACGCTGAAGGGCTGGCGGACCGCCCGGTGTCACGCCGAATGGATGACGGCCTGACCCTCACCGACGTCTACATCGCCGCGGCCGTGCGCTGCGCCCCGCCGGCCAACAAGCCGACGCCCGGGGAACGCGACAACTGCGCGCCATTCCTCGCGCGGGAGATGGCACTGTTGACCGAGATTCGGGTCGTCGTCGCGCTCGGGCACTTCGGGTGGGACGCGGCGTTGCGGGCGCTGGCGAGCCTCGGCCAGGCCGTTCAGCCGCGGCCGCGGTTCAGCCACGGCGCCGAGGTGGCGATCGGTCCCTACACCCTCGTCGGCACATACCACCCGAGCCAGCAGAACACGTTCACCGGCCGAATGACCGCGCCGATGCTCGAGGCGGTCATGACCCGGGCTCGCGATCTCGCCGGGGTCACGGGCATCCGCGAAGGTCGATAAGGTGCGAGTCGAGGGTTGCGGCTCGCGTACCCTGTCCATTCGACCCGTCGATGTGTCGATCGATGGCGCCTCTCCGACACGAAGGAGGGATCCTCTGGTGAGCGCTTTGGACTTCTCCGTCCTCCGAGACGGAGAGGAGCAGACCGCCATCGATGTCCTGGTCACGGCGTTCACCGCGGACCCGGTCATCCGCTGGTTCTATCCAGATGCGACCAGCTACTTGACTCACTTCCCGGCCTTCCTTCGCGCGTTCGGTGGCAAGGCGTTCACCTCCCGGACGGTGTGGCAACTTGGCGACTTCGGGGCGGTGGCCCTGTGGTTTCCCCCGCACGTGGAACCCGACGGCGACGCCGTGGTCGCGGAGATCGAGCGGAGCGTCGCCGCGGATCTGCATGCGGATCTTTTCGCGGTCCTCGAACAGATGGACTCAGCCCATCCGACCTTTCCGCACTGGTACCTGCCGTGGTTCGGCGTTGATGGCGCTCGACAGGGCAAAGGCCTCGGCGGTGAGCTGATGCGGAATTGCCTCGGACTCGTCGATCAGGACCACCTGCCCACCTACCTCGAATCGCCCAACCCGCGGAACCTCCCGTTCTACGAGCGTCACGGCTTCGAGGTCACCGGGGTGTCGCAGGCCGGGGCGTGCCCGCCGGTCTACTCGATGCTGCGAGCGCCGCGATAGTCGCGCGGACGTTCCGGGCCGGCATCGCGCGCGCCCGAAGATGTCAGGCGTGAGCCGCCACCCAGCGACTGACGACCGCGTCGAGCCGCTCGAAGACGACGCCATCGAGCGCGACGGCCGCCTCGATGAAGCGTTCGAGCATCGCCATCCGGTGGCCACGACCGATGCATTCGGGGTGGACGGTGATCATCACCAGGCCGCCCGGCGCGTGCTCGTGGGCGTAGGCGAGCTCCTCGGTCCAGATCTCGAGGACCGCCGAGGGCGCTGACAGTCCTGGCCGACCTGGCCCAGGCTCGAAGTGCGGCCAGTCGTCCATCGCCCAGTAGACCGGGACCTCGACCAGCCGGCCCGGGGCCCCCCAGTGGGTGCCGTCCGACAACGAGTGGCGATCGCCCCGGCGAACCCGGTACAGGTCGTAGTCGTCGGCCATCAGCGAGCTGTCGTAGACGAAGCCGGCCGCCTCGACCAGCTCGAGCGTCTCCGACCCGAGCGACCAGTACGGAGCGCGGAACCCGGTCGGCGCGACGCCGGTCACCGCCCGGACCGCTTCGACAGACCGGCCCAACACCTCGCGCGCCTGGTCGGTCCCGAGCTCGGCGAAATCCTCGTGGAACCAGCCGTGGCAGGCGAGCTCGTGACCACCGGCCACGATCGCCTCGGTGTCGTCGGTGAAGGTCGTCAGGGAGTGTCCGGGGACGAAGAACGTGGCCGGGATCGCCCGGCTCGCCAGCAGCGCGAGGATGCGCTTGATGCCCACGCGCGGCCCGAACTCGGCGTGGCTGACCTTGACCGGCGGGTCGCCACGCCGGACCGCGTCCGATATCGCGTCGTGATCGATGGTCAGCGCGACGGTGAGCCTGGGAGCGTCCATCGCGAGATGGTAGTGGACGCCCGTGTCGGCCGACCTCCCGTATCCTTTCGTCCCGATGGCCACAGCTGAGCGCGACTACTACGTGATCCTCGGCGTCGAGCGAACCGCGAGCGACGCCGAGATCAAGCGCGCCTTTCGCAAGCTCGCGCAGAAATGGCATCCGGACGTCAACACCGATCCGGCTGCGCAGGAGCAGTTCAAGGAGATCAACGAGGCGTACCAGGTCCTGTCCGACCCGGGTCGTCGGTCGCGTTACGACACGTTCGGGCGGGCAGGCGCGGACGGTGCCGGTGGGCCGGGCGGCGCCGGGTTCGAAGGCTTCGGCGGCTTCTCGGACATCTTCGACGCGTTCTTCGGTGGGGGAGCGGGTGCGGCGTCGGCCCGGCGAGGCCGCCCACAGCCAGGCGCGGACCTGCGCTACGACCTGCGGATCACCTTCGAGGAGGCTGTCAACGGCACAGAGAAGGAGATCGAGTTCACCGCGCTCCAGCGCTGCGAGACATGCTCCGGCAACGGCGCCGAGCCTGGCACCGAACCGACCACCTGCCCGCAGTGCAACGGCAGGGGTGAGGTCCGCTCCGTCCGACAGACGATGCTCGGCCAGATGGTCAACGTCAGCGCCTGCCCGCGCTGCCACGGCGAGGGCAAGATCATCGAGACGCGCTGCCACGCGTGCCAGGGTGAGGGCCGCCTCGAACGCAAGCGCACGCTGCGAGTGTCCATCCCGGCCGGCATCGACGAGGGCCACCAGATCCGCCTCTCCAACGAGGGCGAGGTCGGGCCACGCGGCGGTCCCCCCGGGAGCCTGTACGTCGCGGTCCATGTCCAGCCGCACGCGTCGCTCACCCGAGAGGGCACGGAGCTCTACCACATGGCCTCGATCTCGATCGCCCAGGCGGCCCTCGGGACGCGGATCTCTGTCCCGACCGTCGATGGCACGGAAGCGGTTGAGATCAAGCCCGGGACCCAGCCGGACACCGAGATCAAGCTGCGCGGCAAGGGCGTCCCGCATCTGCGCCGCGCGGGTCAGCGGGGCGACCTCCACGTGATGATCGACGTCGTGGTGCCCACCAAGCTCTCGAAGAAGGCCAGGGAGCTGCTGACGGCCTACGCCGAGGAGACCAATGAGCCGGTCGGCCACGGTGGCGGCCTGCTCGAGAAGCTCGGGCTCTAGTTGACCGAGGCCAGGAAGGCCGCGTCATCCGGCGCCTGGCTGGAGCTGGCGGTCGAAGCGGACGTCGAAGCGGTCGAGGCCGTCAGCGAGATCCTCGGCCGAGCGGCGCCCGGCGGGACGTCCGTGGAGCCCGCGTTCGAACTCGTCGACGAGGGCCTCGGTGCGCGGCTGGACCCGAGCCGGCCGGCGATCGTGCGGGCGTATCTGCCTGCACGGGATCGGGTGGCCGCGGAGCGAGCCGCGGCCGAGGTGGCCGAGGCGCTCGGGCACCTCCAGGCCTTCGGGCTGCGCCCGATCGGGGAGTTGCGCACCAGGATCGTCGAGGAGTCTGACTGGGCCGATGCCTGGAAGGTCTACTTCCCGGTCATGCGCATCGGCCGACGGCTGGTGATCCGGCCGACCTGGCGGCGGCACCACCGTGCACTCGACGACGTGGTCCTCGCGCTCGATCCGGGGATGGCGTTCGGGACCGGCCTCCATCCGACCACCCGGCTGTGTCTGGCCGGCGTCGAAGCGCTGGCGGACCGTGGCGTGCTGGCCGGCGCGCGCGTGCTCGACGTCGGGTGCGGATCGGGGATCCTCGCGATCGCCGCACTCAAGCTTGGGGCGGACTCCGCGCTGGGCCTCGACACCGATCCGATCGCCATCGAGGCGACGACCGCCAACGCACGGCGGAATGCGCTGGTGCGCCGTGTCCGCGTCCGCGAGGGCAGCCTTCCCAGCGAGGAGGATCCCTTCGACGTCGTCCTCGCCAACCTCATCGCGGGCCTGCTCGTGCCGCTCGCGGACGGCCTGGCTCGCGAGCTTCGACCGGGAGGGCACCTGCTCGCGTCGGGGATCTACGTCGACCGGGAGGGCGACGTCCGCGACGCCTTCGAGACCGCTGGGCTCGCGGTGACCGGCCGGACCGCGGAGGGAGACTGGGTCGCCTTCGAAGCCATCAGGCGGG
>JANMBS010000190.1:0-5075 GCA_031360525.1 Thermomicrobiales bacterium | reverse complement strand
CCAGGCCTTCGCCTTCTCGGCATCGACCACGAACTCCACCGGATCGGTGCGCGGGTTGTAGTGCCCGAGGGTCTCGATGGAACGGCTGTCACGCGCGCTCCGGGAATCGGCGACCACGACGCGGTAGCTGGGCTGCTTGTGCGCGCCGACGCGCGTGAGCCTGATGCGGACTGCCATGGGTCGTTCGGTTCCTCCTGTGGGCTTGATGCGGGCGCTGGGGGCGCCTCGCTACTTGACGGTGAGGTAGATGACGGAGCGGGTCAGATCGCCATCCACCGACCCCGACGCGACCAGCGCATCGAACGGGACGAGGAACGGCTTCATGTCCTTCTCGTATTTCGCGAGCTCGGCCGTGTCGGCGGTGCCGGCCGCGGTCTTCTCGATCAGTCCGCGGATCGCGGTCAGGTCGACGAAGGTGGCGCTCATGCCGGTGCCGGCCCGGCCGGCGAGCATCTTGTAGCGTTCGCTGGAGGCCAGCGACGTGTCCTTGGTCGTGTCGAGCACGTGCTTGACGAAGCCCGGCCCGCTGCCGATGACGACGACGTCATCGGTGACGGCAAAGGCGATCTGGAGATCACCGGACGGGAGCGGCATACGCATCGGCATCGCCGCGCCGGACATCCCGGACAGCTTCGACAGGTCGCCGACGTTGACGATCGTGATGGTCACGCCGTTGTAGGTCTCGTCCGTGACGGTGATACCGGCCTGGGCGCCGCCGAGGGCGACCAGTGAGCGGAGTGACGTGAACAGCTGCGCCGCGGCCGCCTTGTCGGTCGGGGTCACGATCAGCCCGCCCTCCGGGGCGTCGTTCGTGCCGTTGACGACGATGGCCGTGTCTCCGGCCCAGCCAAGGGCGGCGTCCACGCCGCCGAGAAGGCCGAGTGCCTGGTCGACCTGGTCGATCATCGGCTTGAGCGTCGCGTCCGCCCGGTACAGGTCGAGCGCGTCCTTGACTGTCTTCCCGTAGTCGTTGCTGATCGCGGCCACGATGGCCGAGGCCGGGACGTGCTCGACGATCGTCGAGGCGCGGTTCTGGGTCGGACCAACGGCCAGCTCGGGCTTGGGCGCGACCGCGTCCATGACCAGCGCGTCGCTTTCGAAGCGGGTCCAGTAGGCACCCCAGGCGGGGATGGCCTTGCGCATCGCCTCGCTGATCGCCGCGCTCGGGGCGCCGCTCGCCTGAGGGAGCGCCTTGTTGAGGTCGTTGGACCAATCGAGGAGCGGACCGAGGGCGACATAGACGAAGCTGACGTAGTCGTCGTTCACAGCACCGAGGGCGGCCTTCGGGCCGGGCTCGGCAGCGAAGTCGCTCGAGCCCTTGGAGTCGACAGCGGCCTTGACCGAGACGATATCTCCCGCCACGACGACCTTGCCATCGATCACGGCGAGAGCCGGCGTGACGCCGTCAGTCTTCTCGAACACGGTCAGCGTCGTGCCGCCGTAGGACTCGGTCGTGGTCTTCGCGCCGGCCTTGGCGATCTCGGCGCCGAACCAGGCCTGGGCAAGCCCCGGGTCCTTGACCGAGACCAGCACGAGCGCCCGCAGCGAGCCCAGGCCGGCCGTATCTCCGCCCATCATGGAGCCGGCCGCGGGCAGAGCTCCGAGGCCGAAGGCGAGTTCGCCATCGAACCACGGCTTGATGTCGGCGGTGTACGACTGCTCGTCGTTGGTGGCGCCCTTGATCAAATCATCGAGGACCTGGTCGAGCTTCGGATCGAGGGCGGCCTGGTCGGCGAAGCCCGGGAACTTCGACAGGAACTCGCCGGCGGCGCGGCGCTGGTCGCCGGGGAGATCGAGGCGAGCCTCGGCGTACATCGTCGTGCCGGCGGGCACGTAGCCGAGGACTGTCGCGGTCGACGACCGACCGGTGATGATCACGGCGACCGCGGCGGAGGCCACGATGACGAGGGCAACGACCGCCAGGCTGACCGCCCAGCGCAGGCGACCGCCCTGGCGCGGCTCCTTGGCCGGCGGTACGACCGGGCTGGCCGGCACCGTGCTGGATGCCCACGCGACCTCGTGCTCATCGGTCGGCGGGGTCGATGTGGTCTGGCTCGGCGGAGTCACGACTTCCGCCGGTGTCGGTGTCGGCACCCGCGTCGTCGCGTCGTCGGTGTCCGGCGCAGGATCGTTCATGGAGGTATCGCGCTCGTCGGTCATCGTGGCCCCTTCTCCCGGCTCATCGCCGGCCCGTCAATGCGCCGATGGCTGCCCGCTTGCCGCCGCCGGATAGCTGCTTCATGAGTTTCTGCATCTCGAGGAACTGCTTCACCAGACGGTTGACGTCCGGCAGCGTGGTTCCGGATCCGGCGGCGATGCGCCGCCGGCGTGAACTGTTGAGGAGGTTCGGGTCGCGCCGTTCCGCCCGGGTCATCGCCCGGATGATCGCTTCTGTTCGCTTGAGATCGCCCCGGTCCACGGCGGCCTGCGCCTCGCCGGCGAGGTTGCCCATCCCCGGGATCATCGACATCACCTGGCCAAGAGGGCCCATCTTCTGCATCTGCTGCATCGAATCGAGCATGTCGTCGAGGGTGAACGCGCCCTTGCGCATCTTCTCCTCGAGCTTCGCGGCCTGGTTCTGGTCGACGTGCTCCTGGGCACGCTCGACGAGCGTCAGGATGTCTCCCATCCCGAGGATGCGGCTGGCGAGCCGGTCAGGATGGAAGATCTCGAGGGCGTCGGTCTTCTCGCCCGTCCCGAGGAACTTGACCGGGATCCCGGTGACCGCCGAGATCGAGAGTGCCGCACCGCCGCGGGCGTCGCCATCGATCTTGGTCAGCACCAGGCCGGTGACCGGCACGGCCCCCGCGAATGCCTGGGCGACGGCGACCGCCTCCTGGCCGGTCATGGCGTCGACGACGAGCAGCGTCTCGACCGGCTTGACAGCCGTGTTGACGGCCGCGATCTCGGCCATCAGCGCCTCGTCGAGGGAGAGCCGACCGGCCGTGTCGAGGATGACCACGTCGCGAACCTGGCGCTTGGCCTGCTCCACCCCGCCGCGGACGATCTCGACGACCGGGGTGCCGGCCGGCGCGCGGTAGACCGGGATGTCGAGGCTCTTGCCGAGGGTCTCGAGCTGGTCGGCGGCAGCCGGCCGGTAGGGGTCGGCGGCAACGAGCAGCGGGCGTCGTCCGAGCTTCACGACGTGACGTGCGAGCTTGGCGCTCGAGGTCGTCTTGCCCGAACCCTGGAGGCCGACCATCGCGACGACGGCGGGGTTGCCAGACAGGTGGAATGTCCGGTCGCCGGCGGACAGGAGCGCGACCAGCTCGTCGTCGACGATCTTGACGACCTGCTGGCCGGCCGACAGGCTGTCGAGGACCTCGTGACCGATGGCTCGCTCGCGGACCCGCGCGACGAAGTCCTTGACCACCTTGAAGTTGACGTCCGCCTCGAGGAGCGCCAGTCGCACGTCGCGCATGGCGGCATCGACGTCGGCCTCGCTGATCCGGCCCTTGCCGGTCAGGCTGCCGAGCGTCTTGCGAAGCCGCTCGCTGAGGGTGTCGAACATGGTCCGGGTAGGACTCCAGGGGTGGTGGTGGTCCGGATCGGCGCTGCCGAGCCGGGGTGATGCGCGAGTTCTGACGCATCAAGCAGGGGGAGTGTACCGCAGGCTCGAAGGTAGGCCGTCCGACGGGCTATGCTCCGACCTCCGTGCGCAATCCGTTCGCCTCGACACTCTGGCGCAACCAGGCCTTTGTCCGGGTCTGGAGCGCGGCGACGATCTCGATCTTCGGATCGCTCGTCACGCGGATCGCGCTGCCCTTGGCAGCCATCCTAGTCCTCGGCTCGGGTGCGATCGAGGTCGCGATCCTGCGCAGCATGGAGCTGATCGCCACGCTCGCCTTCGGGTTGGTGGCCGGGGCGTGGGTCGACCGCTTGCGCCGACGCCCGGTGCTCATCTGGGCTGACCTCGGCAGGGCGGCGCTGCTCGGCTCGATCCCGATCGCCTTCGCGCTGGGTGTCCTGACGTTCGGGCAGTTGTTGCTCGTGTCGGGACTCGCGGCGGTCCTGACGACCTTCTTCGACTCGGCGGACAACGCCTACCTGCCCACGATCGTCGAACGCGAGCAGCTGGTCGAAGCCAACGGGGCGCTGGCTGCCAGCGGCTCGGCGGCCGAGTTCACCGCGTTCGGGATCAGCGGATTTTTGGTCCAGACGCTCACCGCGCCGATCGCCATCGCGCTGGACGCCGTCAGCTACCTGGTGTCGGCCATCCTCCTGGCGACGATCCGTCGTGAGGAGGCGCCGCCCCCGGCGCGGGAGGACCGGGAGCCGGTACTGTCCGAGATCCGCGACGGCCTCCGGATCGTCCGTCACGATCCGGTCCTGCGGGCGTTCGTCGGCGCCCAGATGTCGCTCGCGGCCCTGTGGGGCATCTTTGGCGCGACGTGGTTCCTGTTCGTGCTCGATGAGCTGGGCCTGGGGCCGGCCGCTCTTGGCGTCATCGCCGGGGTCGGCGGCTTCTCGTCGTTCATCGGCGCGATGGTCGCGACCCGGTCGACGCAGCGTTTCGGGATCGGTCCCGTCGCGATCGTCGCGATGCTGCTCTCGGCGGTCGGCAACGCGTTCATCCCGCTGGCGCCCGCTGGGCTGCCGCTCATTGCGATCGCATGCCTCGTCATCCAGCAGCTGGTCGCGGATTCGGCGGCGACGGTCTACGACATCACCGAGGTCTCGGTCCGCCAGACGCTGGTTCGCGACCGAGCGCTCGGGCGGGTCTCGTCCACGTTCCACGTCGCGGCGGTCCTTGCGCAATTGGCAGCCACGATCGGCGCGGGGCTGCTGGCCGAGGCGATCGGGCTACGGGCGACGTCATGGCTGGCGCCACTCGGCGGCCTCCTGGGAGCCGCGGTCCTGTGGTTCTCGCCGGTCCGGCACCTGCTGGTGCTGCCGCCCGCAGCCGAGGGAGAGCCACCGATCGATGCGCTGGCGGTGGCAGTTGCCGCGGAGATGGAGCAGCCACCCGGGGCATGAGCCCGCCCGCGTTCAGGCGAAGAGTGCCGCCACGAAGGCGTCGGGGTCGAACGGGATGAGATCGTTGACGCCCTCCCCCACCCCGACGAACCGAACGG
>JANMBS010000145.1:0-5049 GCA_031360525.1 Thermomicrobiales bacterium | reverse complement strand
CTGGCCGATGTCGGCGACACTCGACAACCGGTTCAGCCGCGTGCCCAGCTGCTGGATCGACTGGAGCTGGGCGGCCCACGTCGCCATCCGCTCGAAGTCCTGGGCGGCCTGGATCGCGACGCTCGCCTGGGTCGCCAGTGCCCCGATCGTGTCGAGCTCGTCCGGGGTCCAGTGGTGCGGCCGGTCGTGGTAGACGTTGAGCAGGCCGAGGACATGCGTGCCATCCATGAGCGGCGCGGTACACAGCGTGTCGAAGCCCTCCTGGACGACGGCCGCCCGGACGTCCTCGCCACGCGGGTCGTTCCGGTAGTCGACCGCGAACAGGGGCTGGAGCGCCGCGACAGCGGCGGCAGGGAGCGATCGCTCCGGGAAATCGCGGACGCTCGCGATGAACGCCGCCGACAGGTTGCGGGTCACCTCGGCGGACACGTGGCCGTCGGCGTGCTGGAGGAAGACCGCCGCGCGGTCGCCCTCGAACAGGACCATCGCGTGGTCGACCAGGCCGGACAGGATCCGATCGAGATCGAGCCGGCTGCCGATGTCGGTCGCGACGCGCCGCAGCGCCTCGGCGCGATGGAGCAGGTGGGCGACTTCCTCGGCACGCTGGGCGCCGCTGACCATTGCCCCGAGGGCATCGGCCGCGACCCTGGCGACCTCGAGATCGCGCGGACCGAGTGAGCCCGCGGCCTCACCCACAACGAGGAGGACCCCCCACGGCTCACGCGAGCCGGGGATGGCCACGGCCAATTCGGGCCGATCGTCGGGGAAGACAGCCAGGGCATCGTTCGCGCGGCCGTCGAGCAGGATGCCGGGCATCGCCCCGCGAGCGGTCCGGTCGCGGCCCGCCGCCAGTGCGAGCGCTTTGCCGAGGATCCCGAAGCGGCCGGGAAGGTCGACCAGGCGGGGAGATCCGGCGCCATCCGCCCCCGCCACCGCGCGGGGCGCGAGCCGCTCGCCGCGGGCCTCCCAGGCGACGACGAGATGATGGCCGTAGGCATCGCGGAGTGCGTGGACGGCGGCGCCGAGTGCGTCGTCGGCGCCCTCGTAGGTATTGATCAGCCGGGTCAGCGAGGAGGCGACCCCGAGGTCGAGCCGGTGGCGCTCGGCGTCGAGTGGATCGGCCACCGGCTGTTCGACATCGCGACGGCCCGCCGGAGCGAATCGGGCGGCCGCAGAGGGATCGATCGTGCGCCGGCCACCCCACGCACGGCTGGGGATCGGCTGGGCGCCCTCGGCCGCACCGGTTTCGGCCGCAGCCATGTAGCGCTGCAGATCACCGAGTCGGTAGCGTCGGTCGCCTCGTGGGTTGATCCGGTAGTAGCGCAAGCGGCCCGCATCGCTCCACGCTCGGATCGTGTTCGGATGCACGCCGAGGAGCCTGGCGGCCTTGGTGACCGACAGGGTCGCGTCCGTGGGTCGAGCGGGGAGAGAGGTCGGCACGGCTCATTGAGGAAATGTGAACTTGATTGCGCGAGCCTACCAATCTCACAGTTCTTGCCAATAGCGCGATGGTCCCAGCCCGTTCAGCTCCCGCGGCCGGCGGTCAGCCGCACGTAGACCAGGGTCGCGACGACCGAGCCGACCCCGATCAGGGCGACGGCCAGGAGCGCGAACAGGGGATCGCCCATCAGACCCGGACCCTGGCCGGAGCTGCGCGGGTCCCCGACGATCGGGTCCGGGCTGGGCGAGGCGGCAAGCGTGGCGGTCGCGCAGACGAACCAGGCGGCGAAGGCCGCTGCTGCCGTGCCGGCCGTCCCCGCCGCGCGCCGCGGCCCACGGATCACGATGCCGCTCCGACCACGACCAGGATCCCACCCACGACGAGGAGCCCCAGCCCACCGACCAGGCAGGCTGCCGCGGCCAGCGGCCGTCGTCCGCCGCCATCGGTCAGGAGGCGCATCGCCTCGTCGGATTCGAGCGTGGTCAGGACGAGCGGACGGCCGAGGCCGGACGAGATCCGCGGTTCCCCAGCCTCGTCGAGGCTCGGCACGCCAAGCACGATGGCGTGCTCGACCGACGAGACCTGCTCGACCCGGAGACGGACGGCCGCGTCGGCCGGCGTCCCGGGTGGGACGCGATCGGTGACATCGGCGGCGGTGCCGACCGACTCTCGCGGAACGACCACGAGCCCGCTGTCGAGCACGGCATCGTCCACGACGATCCCCTCGAGCCCGTCGCGAACCTCGAAGCGGACCCGCTCGCGGCCATCCTCGAACGTCTCCCAGCGCGCATCGTGACGAACCTGGAGGCGGGTCCGGCGGAAGACGAGCGGCCGGTGCGCGTCGTCCTCGAACTCGTCCTCGGCATCGATCCGACCAGTGATCCGGACGTAGCGGGGCGGGCCCGCGGCGAGGTCGCGCGCCTCGGCGACGCTGACCTCCGGCGTCGAGGCCAGCAGACGGCCGACGCGATAGTTCGGGCCATACGTGCGCAGCACCAGGACGCCCACGACGAGCGCGACGACGCCAGCCACGAGCGGAACGAGGGGGATCAGGGGCGACACGGCGGCGATGATACGCGCCGGACGCGAAAGGGCCCGAAGAAACCTCCACGACACGTGGGCTTTGAGGCGATCTCGGCCGTTAGTGTCGCTCGGCCTCTCCGGGCTTGGTCGAACGGTAGGGGCCGCGCGTCGGCGGGTCAATCCGTTTCGTCCACCGTCTTTGACCCGACCGACCGGGATGTCCACCGTCCGTCCACAACCCTGCCGGCTCGCGTGTCGGGCTGTGGCGACCTTCGGCCGATCACCGGCCGCTGACCGGCCCTGGCATCCAGACGGGCGCGGGTCAGGCTCTCATCAGACCCGCATCGTCTCAGTCGGCCGAACGCCCCGTCGCCGGATCGAGGGCGCGCACCTGGCCATCGAAACTGGTCAGCACGAGCCGGCCGCCGAGAAGGTCGGCCGCGGTCACGACATCCGAGTGGGCGATCCGCCAAGCGACTGTCCCGTCTGGCTCGATGGCGAACGTCTCGAGCTCGGACTCGACGATGACATGGGCAAGTCGCGGTGACCCGAGGAGCGCGATCAACGGGGTCGCGGAGCGGTGGTCCCATCGTGCCGCACCCGACTCGACGTCCAGCCCGAATGTGTGGAACCCGTAGGCCACGACCAGCAGACCGGCGCTGTCCCAGTGAAGCGCGCGGGGTTCGTCGTGGATGAGCGACGCGAAGCGCGCCGACCAGGCGCCGCGCGGCCCCTCGAGGCGCAGCTCGGCGCGGCACAGCGGCTCGGGGTCCGCAGCCGCCAGAGTGCTCAGGTCGACCAGCGCGCCACCCGCCTCGGACAGGGCGAAGACCTCGGGACCCGAACCGCTGCCGCCCCATCGCCAGCGCGCCCGTAGGCCGCCCGGATAGGCGACGAGTGCATTCCGTGGTTCGGTCGACATGGGCGAAGAAGCGGCGAGATCAGCCGCCGGCGCGCTGGCCCACCGCAGCCGTTGCCACGCCGTCCTCCAGCGTCCGTTCCTCGGCGATCGGGGCGACCATCGCATTCGACAGGATGCGCAACGTCCCGGGCGGGACGCCGAAGACAGCCGTCGGCAGGCCGGCCGCTGCCCAGACGACCGGATAGCGCCCGAGGTCGGGATCCATGATCACGCGCACGACCCGTTCGAAGCCGATCGGCGGGATGCCACCGATCGAGAACCCGGTCAGGTCATGCGCCTCGCGCGCCGTGGCGCGGCGGATATCGGGGGCGCTGGTGATGGCCGCGAGGCGGGCAAGGTCGACCCGGTTGTGGCCCGCGACCAGGCACAGGACCGGCTCGGGGCTGCCTGCGGCCGGTATGACGAAGACGAGCGATTTCACGATCTGCCCGAGTTCGGCGCCGAGTGCCGCGGCCGCCTCGGCGGCGGTATGCGTCGACTCGTCGAACTGGACGACCTCGAGCGTCACGCCCTTGCGGGCAGCCGCATCGAGGACGCGCTGGATCGCGGGATGGACTCGGGCGTCGGGCACGGCCGGAGTCTAGCATCGGGCTACGGCGGCCGGATCGCGCCTCCCCGGCACGCCGATCGCGTCGCGCTCCAGCCCGGACCCAACCCATCGCGGCGCTCGGGTAGCATCGTGGTCATGGTCGCGCTCATCCTCGCCGACGGCGACGTCCCGTCTCGCTCCGCCCTCGATCTCGCCTGGCCGGACTGGGACGAGGCCGTCGAGCTCGTCATCGCGGCCGACGGCGGCGCCCGTCACGCACCCGGCCTCGGGGTCGCCATCGACCTGTGGGTCGGCGACGGCGACTCGATCGGGGAAGAGGCACTGGCTGCGCTCGAGGCCGCCGGCGTGCCGCTCGAACGGTCGCCCAAGGACAAGGACGAGTCGGATACCGAACTGGCGGTGCGGGCCGCGCTCCGCCTCGGCCAGTCAGGCGTCCTCATCCTCGGAGCGCTCGGTGGCCGGGTCGACCACGCGCTCGCCAACATCGGCCTCCTCGCGATGCCCGAGCTCGGTGGTCGCGAGGCCGCCATCCTCGACTCGCGCTCGCGCACGACCCTCATCAGCGCCCCGGGTCCGGATGGTGCAGCAGTCGAACGCCTTCTGCGAGGCCGCGCCGGCGACCTCATCTCGCTGCTGCCGCTCGGCCCGGGCGTCGATGGCGTCACGACGCGCGGCCTCGCCTTCCCGCTCGTCGACGAACCGCTTCCGATGGGGCGTGCTCGCGGGCTGTCGAACGTCCGCTCCGCGCCCGATGCAGCGGTCGTCGTCCGGCGCGGCCTGCTGCTGGTCGTGGAGTCGCCTGCTAGGCTTCAGCCATGAGCCTGCCTGCCGTCGGTGATCTCGCGCCCGAGGTCGCTCTTCCGGACGAGACCGGGACCCTCCATCACCTCGCGGACCAGCGCGGTCGGTGGACCATCCTCTACTTCTACCCCAAGGACGACACGCCTGGCTGCAGCGTCGAGGCGTGCGAGTTCCGCGATCGCAACGAGACCATCCACGAGCGCGGCGCCGATGTGTGGGGCGTTAGTCCGCAGGGCTCGGCGAGCAAGCGCGCCTTTCGCGAGAAGTTCGAACTGCCGTTCACGCTCCTGGCCGACGAGGACCACGCGGTCG
>JANMBS010000131.1:0-8399 GCA_031360525.1 Thermomicrobiales bacterium | reverse complement strand
CTCGACGGAGCCTGTCGCCCCGAACGGGCCGACCAGCACGACATAGAGGATCACCGCAAGCAACGCTGCCAGGCCGGCCTTGGCGAGACGCAACAGGATCTCGTTGAGGAGGTTGCTCATCGGTCCGGTCAGACTGCGCGTCGGCCCTGGAGCGCCCGGATGAGGGTCACCTCGTCGGCGTACTCGAGGTCGCCGCCGACCGGCAGCCCCCGGGCGATCCGGCTGACCATCCCGACCACGGACTCGAGCCGTTCGGCCAGGTACATCGCAGTCGCCTCGCCTTCGAGGGTCGGGTTCGTAGCCATGATCACCTCGACGAACGGCTCGCCGTCGCGGGCCGCGGTGTCGGCCCGCTCGAGCAGCTCGCGGATCCGCAACTGGTCGGGCCCGACACCGTCGATCGGTGAGATGGCGCCGTTGAGGACGTGGTAGAGGCCCTTGAACTCCCCGGTCCGCTCGAGGGCAAGGACATCGAGCGGCTCCTCCACCACGCACAGGCGTGTCGTGTCACGGCCCGGGTCGCGGCAGATCGGGCAGAGCGGCTGGTCGCTGATGTTGAAACAGCGGTCGCAGAAGACGACCTTGTCGCGGACGTCGATGAGCGCGGCGGCCAGGGTGCGCGCCTCGGACTCCTGCGCGCGCAAGAGGTGGAAGGTCAGCCGTTGCGCGGTCTTCGGACCGATCCCCGGCAGCCGGGCGAAGGATTCGATCAATTTGGCGACGGGTTCGATGACGGGACTGACCACTGGCGGTGCGTCCCCTACAGCCCGGGCAGTCGGAGGCCGCCCGTGACGGCGCCCATCTTCTCTTCAGCGAGCTCACGCGACGCCCTGAGCGCCTCGTTGACCGCCGCGAGGACCAGGTCCTGGAGCATCTCGACGTCGTCCGGATCGACCGCCGACGGATCGATGGCGATGCTCACCAGTTCCTGTTTGCCGGTGACCGTGGCCTTGACGACACCGCCGCCAGCCGAACCGTCGACGAGCGTGGACTCCAGCTCGGTCTGGATACGCAACATCTCCTGCTGCATCTGCTGTGCCATCTTCTGGAGGTTGGCCATCCCCATCCGCTGTACTCCTCTCGTCGGTGCCTCGGTGGTCAGTCTGGCGCAACGGTGGGGCGCGTGCAGCCCACGGCGGGCGTGATGCGCGTCAGCTGACCTCGCCCACGTCGGCGAGTTCCTCGGCGAAGATCCGGCGGGCCTCCGCGACGAGGTCCTCCGACGCAGCCGGCGGGAGTTCCACGTTGGCGACAACGCAATGCACGGTCACGGGACGACCGATGACCCCCTCGATGCCGGCCTCGATCCCCGGCTTGCGCCGCTCCGCCTGATCCTTGAGGAAGGCCTGCTCCTCGGGAAAGCCAAGAGTGACGATGGCCCCGTCGACGGCAACCGGGCGGCACGCGACGATGAGGGGCCGCGTCGGCGGATGCATGCTGAGGCGCTCGACGATGGCCGGCCACGCTGCCAGAAGCTGCTCGAGAGTGCTGTCGCCGCCGGCTGCCGCGCCTGCGGCCGCGACCGGTCCCGTGGGTGCAGCGGCCGTGTCCGATAGCTCGATCGCGTGATCCGGTCTCGTCGGCCGATCGGCCTTTGGGGCGACCGGCGCGGCGACTGGCGTGGATGCCGATCGGGCGGGCTCGGGGACCGTCGGTGGCAACGTCGGATCCGGTCGAGACGAGGCAGGGGCCGCCGCGGGAGTGGTTCCTGGTGCGGAGGCCGATGAGGCGGGCGGCGTGTACGTGGTAGGCGCCGAGGTCGCGGCCGTCGGGGTCGCGGCCGTCGGGGTCGCGGCCGTCGGGATCGCGGCCGTCGGGATCGCGGTCGCGGGCCGGGCGCTCGACGATGGACCCGGCGCGACGTCGCTCGCCGGCGTGGCAACGAACATCGCGAGTTCGAGCTGGAAACGCAGCCCGCCGATGCCGGCCCGGTTGGGGTCGATGGCCGCGAGACGCCGGCCGGCCGCGGCGAGCGCCGACGGATCGTGTCGGGCGATGGCGTGGTCGCTGAGGCCGGCGATCAGCTCCGCACGGATGGCCTCGACCGCCTGGTCCAGGAGCGCCCGGATGTCTCGTCCGCGTTCCTCGAGGGAGTCGAGAAGGGCGACGCCGGCCGCCCCGTCGCCGCGAACCAGGTGATCGATGAACGCCTCGACGACCTCTGCGTCGGCCAGGCCCAGCAGATCGCGGACGTGCGACTCGTCGATCCGCTCGGGGGCGGCCGACAGGAGCTGGTCCAGCATCGATTCAGCGTCGCGCATGCCGCCGGCGGCGAGCCGCGCGATGAGGTGGATCGCGGCGGGCTCGGCCTCTCGCCCGTCGGCGGTCAGGATGCGCGTCAGCTTGCCCTCGATCTCGGCGACGGTCAGGCGCCTGACGTCGTAGCGCTGGAGGCGCGACAGGATGGCCGGCGGGAAGAGCGACGGCTCGGTCGAGGCGAACATGAAGATGACGAAGTCGGGCGGCTCCTCGATCGACTTGAGGAGCGCGTTCCAGGCGTCCTTCGTGATCTGGTGCGCTTCGTCGAGGATGTAGACCTTGCGGCGGAGCTGGCCCGGCGGGTACGGCAGGCGCTCTCGCAGGTTGCGCACGTCGTCGATGCCACGGTTACTCGCGGCGTCGATCTCGATCAGGTCGAGCGTCGTGCCTTCCCGGATCGAGACGCAGGACGGGCAGGCGTCGCAGGCATCGCCGTCCTGGAGATCGGTGCAGTTGACGGCCTTTGCCAGGATCCGGGCAAGCGACGTCTTGCCGGTCCCGCGTGGCCCGACGAACAGGACGGCATGGCTGACCCGCTCGGATCGGACGGCGTTGCGAAGCGTCTCGACGACGGCTTCCTGGCCGACGATCTCGCCGAAGGTCTGGGCTCGCCAGCGGCGGTAGAGGGCCTGGTGCGGGACTGTCGTGGTCACGTTCTCCGGGCTGGGCTGACGGGCGTTCGTAAGTTGCCGTGCACCCTCCGTCGACCTGGACGTTGCTCGTGCCCACCGTGACGTGCGGCTCGGACCAGGCCGTTCCGCGGCACCCGGCGATGATCGCTTAGTGCTGCTTCCTTCCGGATCTGACACGGTTCGCGGTTCGCCGCTGCGCGGGACCCGGTCCTCAACGTCACACGTCGGGCGGCGTTCGAGAACGGAGACCTAGGGAGGGGATTCAGCCCTGCTATAGCGGATTGCAGGTACAGGGCACCGCTAGTTCCCCGCCTAGCACGGCTTCGGAAGGATACCCCGCCCTGCGCTCGGATGCCGAGGAGTGCAACGTTGCCTGCGCCTGGACGCCACCCGCACGGCGATCGCCCCGGGCGTTCGATGGGCCGGCTCAGCGCGTCCAGACCCGGCGGTCGTGACCGAAGACGACCTCCACGGGGTCGAGCGCCTTGAGCCGTTCGATCGAGCGGTCATACGCCGCTTGATCCGGGGCGCGCGACCGGCCCTCGCGTGCGTCCGGGCGGCCGGCCCATTCGCCGGACGTGTACAGGGCCTGGCCCGCGAGGACCACGTCGCCCCGGGCGGTCCCCACGACAAGCGATTGATGGCCGATCGTGTGGCCCGGCGTGGCGAGGATCCGGATGCCGTCGACAGGCTCGTGGTCGCCGGCGATCGGTCGGTACTCGGCGCCGGGGAAGTCGACCCAGTCGAGGATCGTGTGCTCGGTCGTGTGGGCGATCTCCCACTCGGCCGGCTGGACGTAGATGGGGATGCCGGGGAACAGGCCGTTCTGGCCTGCATGGTCGACATGGAGGTGGCAATTGACGACGGCCGTCACGTCCTCCATCGGGATCCCGGCCTCGGTCAGGACATCAGGGACGCGGCGGGCTTCGATCCGGTAATAGGCATCGAGCTCGGCGTTGCCGAACCCGAACCCAGTGTCGAACAACAGCACGCCGCCGAGATGCCGGACCGCGTAGGCGACGACCACGCCCACCTCGCCTGCATGGGGCTCGTCGACGGCGAACCGGAACTCTCCAAGGACCAGCGGCACGATGTCAGCCATCACGACCGCACGAGGCTCGTCGGGATGGCCTTCCCTGGCAAGGCTGCCCCGAGCACCGGAGCGGGCCCACCTCAGGGTGCGTGAGCGAGGAGCACAGGGCGCCAACGCGGCCAACGGCCGTCGGACGGACGAGCGTGGCGGAGAGGGCGGGATTCGAACCCGCGATGGGTTGCCCCAAACCGCATTTCCAGTGCGGCGCCATAGTCCACTAGGCGACCTCTCCGGGAGAAAAACGACCGGCGCTGTCCGGCCTGGCTGGGATCGAGGATCCGCGTGAGAGCGTAGCGCGTCGTTGTCCGAGGCACGACGCGCGTCGATATCGACGTTGGTGGCACGGCGCTCGTCGGTATGGCGTTTCCTGGCAAGGCGGCGCCGAGCACCGGAGCGAGCGCACCCAAAGGTGCGTGAGCGAGGAGCACAGGCGCCAACGCGGCCAGGGAGCGTCAGACGGACGAGCGTGGCGGAGAGGGCGGGATTCGAACCCGCGGTGCTTTCGCACACCGCTTTTCGAGAGCGGCACCATCAACCACTCGGACACCTCTCCGCCGGTGAGGATACCAAACCCCGGCCGGCGGCCCGGCCAAGGGGATCAGCATGCCGGTGCGAACCAAGGCGTCAGGGCGTGACCGTGAAGGGCGCCGAGGCCAGTGACACGTAGCCATCGTCGAGCAGATAGTGCGCGTCATATTTGCCGGCCGGGATCGGCCAGTCCCCTTCTCCGGTCTCGTCGACCACGACCGAACCGGCGACGGTCTGCCCGGTATAGACGTAGTACAGGTAGCTATCGACCAGCGGATCGCCGCCCCGGGCGTAGATGCCGATCCAGTCCCAGCGCGAACCAGGGGCGTCACGCCACGACGCGTGGATGGGATCGCCGGCCTTGTAGGTCGCCTTGTCGAGAGTCAGCACGGCCTTGGCGCCGCGGCATCGTAGGTCGCGGGTTCGTCGTGAACAGGCGCTGTCGCGAGGCGCGGTTCAGCGAGCGGCGAGTGGCGCGAAAAGCGCCTCGGCCTCATCCCGGCGGATGCCGCTGACGACCTTGATCCGGCGCGGGAGTTGTGGGTGCTGTGCCAGCTGGATGACGGAGCCGGCGGCCCCGTTGTGGGGGTTCGGGAGCGCGAAGACGATCGCCTCGACATCGCTCTCCAGCAGCGCCCCGACACACATCGGGCAGGGCTCCTGGGTGGCGAAGATCGTCGCGTCGGCCAGGCGTACGGCTCCCAGCTTTCGGGCGGTCTCGCGCAGCACGGTCACGACGGCGTGGGCGGTCGGATCGTTGGTCTCCTGCACCCGATCGTGGGCCCGCACGACCATCGCCTCGTCGACCACCGCTACGGCTGCGTTCGGACGCTCGCCGCGCTCCATCGCCGATCGAGCCTCGGCCAGCGCTTCGCCCATGAAGAGCTCGTAGTTCATGGGGCGATGCTAGCAGACGGGATTCGGCCGCCCCTCCCGGACCTCCCGATCAGGCGCCGGATCGCAACCGTTCGAACCCCGGTCGGAGCGGTAGCATGACGCCCGCCATGATCGAACCCAGACGCATCGCGATCCTCACCGGCGGCGGCGACGTGCCCGGCCTCAATGCCGTCATCAAGAGCGTGGTGTACCGCGCCACCGAGGCCGGGTACACGACCCTCGGCATCCGCCGAGGATGGGAGGGCTTGACCCACCTGCGGCCTGGCGATCCTGCTAGCGAGGACTACCTGCGGCCGCTGGACCGGATCAACACGCGCACGATCGAGCGGACGGGCGGGACGATCCTGCATACCTCGCGCACGAACCCGCGCAAGATGCCGGAAGCCGGGCTGCCGCGGACGATGGGCGAGCAGGAACGCGCCCGATATGCGGTCGGCGACGGGACATACGACCTGACACCGCGCGTCCTCGACAACATCCAGGCCCTCGGCGTCGACGTGCTGGTGACCATCGGCGGCGACGACACCCTGTCGTACTCGCAGGTCCTGGTCAACGCCGGGGTGCCGCTCGTCGCCATCCCCAAGACGATGGACAACGACGTCCAGGGGACCGAGTACTGCATCGGCTTCTCCACGGCGATCACCCGCGCCAAGGAGGCCATCAACCGACAGCGCACGACGCTCGGCAGCCACGAACGCATCGGTGTCTTCCGCATCTTCGGTCGGGACGCCGGGTTCTCGGCCCTCTATACCGCGTACGTGACTTCGGCGCGCTGCGTCATCCCGGAGGCACCGTACGACCTCGACGCGCTGAGCGCGCTGCTTCAGGCGGACCACGCCGCGAACCCGAGCCACTACGCCTTCGTGATCACCGCCGAAGGTGCGATCTGGAAAGGCGCCCAGATGACCGACGTGGGCGGCGCCGACGCCTTCGGGCACCGGCACAAGGCCGATGTCGGCGAGGCGCTGGCGACCGAGCTGCGTGAGCGGACCGGGATCGAGACGCTCGCCTCCGAGCTCACCTACGACCTGCGCAGCGGCGAGCCAGACTCACTCGACGCCCTTGTCGCGACGACCTTCGCCAACATCGCGATGGACCTCGTCGAGTCGGGGGTCACCGGCCAGATGATGGCGATCCAGGACGGCAAATACGCGCATACGGCACTCCCCGACCCTGCCCTCGGGCCGCGTCGGGTCGACGTCCCCACGCTCTACAACGTCGAGCGTTTCCGGCCGCGGTACGACGGAAAGCTCGGTGATCCGATGCTGCTGGTCGGGCTCGACTAGTCGTCGAGGGCGGAGAGGGAGCGGATCGACCGTGCGAGGGCGGACATGTCGTCGTCGCCATGACCGCCGGCAACGAGCCCGGTTTCCAGTTGCGCGGCCAGTGCGCTGACCGGAAGGACCGCCCCGAGCTGCGCGGCGAGGCCGAGGGCGATGCCGAGGTCTTTGCGATGGAGCGAGACCTTGAACCCGAGTGGGTAGTCGTTGTCGATCATCCGGCCGCTCCGGTTGGCGAGGACCCAGCTCTGGGCCGCCCCGCCGCCGAGTGCCTCGACCACCTGCCGGACATCCAGCCCGGCCTTCATGGCGAGGACCATGCCCTCGGCCACCCCGAGGTACGTTCCGGCCAGGATGACTTGGTTGACAGCCTTGACCGCCTGTCCGGCACCGATCGGGCCGACGTGGGTGATCGTCCGGCCCATCGCCGTCAAGACCGGGCGGGCGCGTTCGACATCGGCGGCATCGCCACCGACGAAGATCGTCAGCGTTGCGTTCCTGGCGCCCTCGCTGCCGCCTGAGACCGGCGCGTCGACCATAGACAGGTCGCGCTCGGCCAAGCGCTTGGCGAAGTCCCAGCTGCCGGACGGCGCGATCGTCGAGCAGTCGACGATGAGCGTGCCCGCGCGTGCGCCGTCGACCGCGCCACCAGGGCCGAACAGGACGGCCTCGACGTCGGGGGTGTCCGAGACACAGACGACGACGATCCCGGTGTCAGCAACGGCGGCCGCAGGAGTATCGACGATGGCGACGCCAAGATCGGCCAACTCGGGAGCGCGGCCCGGCGTGCGGTTCCAGCCGGTGACCGCGAAACCGGCACGGGCGAGGTTGGCCGCCATCGCGGAGCCCATGGTGCCGAGGCCGAGAAAGGCGACCCGACCCCGCTCGGGGCTCGGCTCGAGATCTGGGCGCGACGACGACACGGCGAGACCTCAGGGCTCAGGCGGGGACGCTACCTCCGCGACCCCGGTGGTCTTGAAGCCTAGCAGGCAGCGCCGCGCGAGCGCGATGTCATGCGTCGATCGCCTCGGTCCGCTACCGGCGTTGTTGTCTTGGCGCGCCCGGCGGGACTCGAACCCACGACCTTTAGGTCCGCAACCTAACGCTCTATCCGCTGAGCTACGGGCGCACTGTGCCATCTGCGGCTGGCGGAGAGGGAGGGATTCGAACCCTCGATGCAGGTTACCCCACATGGCGGTTTAGCAAACCGCTGCACTAGACCTCTATGCGACCTCTCCGTCGCGACGGCGGCCGGAATCCTAACATGAGCGGCGCTGGACTCAGGCCGAGAGGAGTGACGATGTCGAGGAGCGACCCGGCGAAGGACGCGACGAACCGCGACGACGAGATCAGGGCCGCCACGATCGGCGAGCCCACACGACCCGATGGGCCGATCCACCTCGCCGAGTACGACCCCGAGTGGCCGGCGCTCTACGAACGAGAGGCCGCGCGGATCCGGTCGATCCTCGGCGATCGGGTCCGCTTGCTCGAGCATGCCGGCTCAACCTCTGTCCCGGGACTCTCGGCCAAGCCGATCATCGACATGGTCCTCGCCGTCCCGGACTCGGCTGATGAAGGTGCATATGTGCCGCCGATGGAGGCCGCAGGCTACGTCCTGCGCATCCGGGAGCCGGACTGGTTCGGGCACCGCCTCTTCAAGGGTCCCGACACGAATATCAACCTGCACATCTTCAGCGACGCCTGCCCGGA
>JANMBS010000129.1:0-2925 GCA_031360525.1 Thermomicrobiales bacterium | reverse complement strand
CGACCGCTCCTGGAGCCAGCCGAGGTCACGATAGGCGCGGGCCGGGAACGGCTGCTCGATCAATTCGACGCCAAGGCCGACGATCTCCGGGAGCAGGCGCTCGGCGTCGTCGCGCGTCCAGCCGGTGTTGGCATCGACGCGGATGGGGCCCCCGAACACCTCGCGGACGGCCCGCAGGGTCTCAAGGTCCTGCGGCCCGCCGCACTTGATCTTGAGGGCCGGGAAATCGGCGGCTCGGGCGGCCCGTTGGGCGACGATCGCCGGCTCGTCGATGCCGATCGTGAAGTCGGTCGGTGGTATGTCGGCCGGCAGGCCGATGAGTTCGTGAACCGGGATACCCAGGCACTTCCCGGCCAGGTCGTGCAGCGCGATGTCGAGCGCGCACTTCGCGGCGCCATTCCACCGCACGTCGGCCGCCCAGGTCGCCCCGATGCGCTCGAGCTGTTCGCGGGCCGTCGACGGCTCGTCGATGTCGACCAAGATCCGCTCAGCGGTCGACAGCAACGAGGGCATGATCGCGGCCATCGTCTCGGGGGTCTCGCCGTAGTACCGGTCCGGGTAGCCCTCCCCCACGCCCACGAGGCCGGGGAAACGGTCGTCCCGGAGCTCGACCACGACCGTAGTCACGCCGTCATCCGAGGCGTGGTTGATCCGGGCGATCCGGAAGGGGTCGCGCAGGGCGAGGTGCAGGACCTCGTGCGTGAGACTGAGGCTCATCGCCCGGCGACCCACGGCAGGGCGTCCACGGCCTCGCGAACGGCCGGCCAGAGCCGGTCTGCGCCGAACCGGAACGGGTCGTCCGTCGGCAGCCCGGTCTCGGCCGCGGTCGCCGCGATGATCGCTCGCGCCTCGTCATCGTCGGGATAGAGGGACGTGTTGAGGGCGACGGCAACGACCTTCGAGGGCGCGACGAGCCCTGCCACCTGTTCGTGCAACTCGATGAAGCCCGGCAGGCGCGCGATCGGGAAGGAGGCCTCGGGCAGGTGATCGAAATCGTGCTCGGCAAGACCGGGCTTGTGCACCATCACCATCGCCTGCGGCGTCGCGCCATGGATGAGTGACAGGGTCACCGACGAGTAGGCCGGGTGGTCGAGCGAGCCCTGCCCTTCGACCATGACCCAGTCGCCGAGACCCTCGCCCTGCTCGACGAGCCACTCGACGGTCCCCTGGGCGAAGTCGCTGATGAGCCGGTCCACGGCGACACCCCAGCCCTCGATCATCATCCCGGTCTGACCGGTCGCCACGAACGAGGCGCTGTCGCCGGCCGCCAGTGCCGCGCGCCGCAGCTCGAGCGAGACCGACATCTTGCCGATCGCGCAGTCGCTGCCGACGGTCAGGATGACCCGCTTCCCAGGCCCGTGCCGCCGCCCGACCGCCGTCTCCATCCGATCCGGCGGCCGACGGTAGTCGACGATGGCCGTCCTACGCGCGACGGCCGCGGCCTTGAACTCCGGGTCGTCGCCGAGGAACGTGTGCAGACCCGAGTGGACGTCGAGGCCGGCCGCGATCGCGACGAGGATGGCCGCCCGCCACGAGTCGGGCAGCCGGCCGCCGGTCGGCGCGATGCCGATCAGCAGCGCATCCGGTGGGTTCGGGAGTGCGAGGGCCTCCCCGAGCGTCGCGACGATCGGGATGTCGTGGCCGGGCAGGAACGCCTCCACGTTCTGGCCGGCCTTGGTCGAATCGAGGACTGCCACCACGTCGTCCCGCCCGTAGCGGATGACGCCGTACGCGGTCTTGGCGCTGTGCGGGCCGAACTCGCCCTCGGCCAGGATGACGAGACGGCGCAGATCGGTCGGTCGCATCGAGCCAGTCTACGGAAAACGGGTCGCTCCAACTGGCCACCGCGGCCAAAGTCGAAACTCCTTCCGATGGCGAGCTCGATGGGTGATCAGTTTTCGATCCCGCCCAGCCAGATGTTCTTGTCCGGAGCGTCAGGATCGTAGCGCACGGTGCCACGTGCACCGGCCTGCGAGGCCTGGGCGTCCGCCAGCGACAGGTAACCGCTGCGACCGGTGTGTGGCTGACCTCCCGAATCGGCGAACTCGTAGAGCACATGCCAGAGCGGGCGTTTGTTGAACGTGACGTTGGACTGTTCGATCCCGACCACGCTCGCCTCCGCGGCAACGCCGACCCTCCACAGGCGCTGCTCAGCGCGGATCCGGCTCACCTGGCGCAGCACGACGGCGAGGCCCGCCACCAGCGCCACCGCGCCAACCGCCGTGAAGAGGGCCGCCAAGACCACGTCGTCTCCGCCGGCGACGCGATTCTGTGCCGGATCGCCGGCCAGGTGCTCGATGTGGATCGGTCCCTGCTCCACCAGGACCTCCCACTGGTCAAGCGGGACCACGTCGCTGCCCTCCACTGACAGCCCGGTGCCGGTCGTGAAGCGGTAGCTGACCCGATATTCCGTGTTCCGGTCCCGACCGGCATCGGCAGCCCGGATCGAGCGCTCGAGCACGATGCCGTCGGCCGCCACACCGTCGCTCGCGAAACGCAGCTCACGCCAGCCCATGCCAGCGCCGATCACCGCAAACAGGAGCCCGGCCACCAAAAAAATCGCCCCGAAGAGCATCCAGAACGAACGACGTGCAAGCTGAAAGAGGCTCGGGACCTCCACGTCAGTGCTCATCGAAGGCACCTCACACTCTGAATGGGCCGGTCAGTTCGCGATGGACAGGTTCCCGACGCCGAACCGCTCAAGGATCGTCAGGTAGGTCCCGTCGCCGATCATCGCCTGCAGTGCGCCCTCGATGGCCGCCCGGAGCGTCGAGTGGCCCTTCGGAACGCCGATCCCGTTGCGGATCGGCGTCAGCGCAGTGGCCAGCTCGAACTCGGTCGGACGGTCGGTGGCGACGAAATCGCTGCCGATGTATGCCTGAGCAGTGCCGCCAGCGACGGCTTCGATCGCGTCGTTATCGTCGT
>JANMBS010000099.1:0-3122 GCA_031360525.1 Thermomicrobiales bacterium | reverse complement strand
GTCGGGACGAAGACCGCCATCGCCGCCGCGCTCGGGCGTTTCGACACGATCGGCATCGACCTCGTCGCGATGTGCGCCGACGATGTCGTCTGCTGCGGGGCCGAGCCGCTCGCCTTTCTCGATTACGTGGCGGTCGGCAAGGTCGTGCCCGAGTGGGTCGCCGAGCTGGTCGGCTCCGTGGCGGCCGGATGTCGGGACGCCGGTTGCGCGCTGGTCGGTGGCGAGACCGCCGAGCACCCGGGGCTGATGGATGCCGATGCCTTCGACCTGTCGGGTTGCTGCATCGGGGTGGTCGAAAGGGCCGACGTCATCGATGGGACGGCGGTCCGCGCCGGCGACGCGATCGTCGGGCTGGCGGCGTCCGGGCTCCATGCCAACGGGTATTCGCTCGTGCGGGCGCTGCTCGCCCAATGGGACCTCGATCTCGGCGAGCCGTACCAGGCGCGTCTCCGCCGGTCGCTCGGAGACGCGGAGGCCGAATCGGCGGTGGTCGCTGCGCCGAACGAGGCGATGGCCACACTCGGCGAGATCGTGCTAACCCCCACCCGGATCTACGCCCGGGCGATCCTCGCCGCGCGCGCAGCCGTCCGGGCGATCGGTCTCGACATCCACGGCATCGCCCACATCACCGGTGGCGGCCTGCCGGGCAACGTGCCCCGCGCCATGCCGGAGGCTCTGGCCGCCCGGCTCGACCCGGCGCTCTGGCCGATGCCCTCGGTGATGCGCCTGTTCGGCGCCCTCGGCGGGATGGACGACGAGGAGGTGCGCGCGACCTTCAACGGCGGACTCGGGATGACCCTGGTGCTCCCGCCGGCTGCGGTTGCCGCCGCGATCGAGGTGTTCGAGACGCACGACATCCCGGCGGCGATCGTGGGCGAGGTCGTCGATGCGTCACCGCTCGACGGGACGCGCTATGTCGAGGGTCCCCTCGAGGGCGCTGCGTGAGTCACGCTGCGCGGATCGCGGTCGGCGTCTCGGGAACGGGCTCGAACCTGCGCGCGCTGGCGGTCGCGGGTGAACTGGGCGGCCTTGGTGGCTCGATCGTCCTCGTCTTTGCCGACCGGCCCTGTCCCGCCCTCGACTGGGCGGCCGAGCACGGGCTCGAGACCGCACTCGTCCCGGGCGGCGACGACGCCACGCTCGTGGAAACGCTGAGCGCCGTCGAGGCGGACATCGTCGTGCTCGCCGGCTACATGCGCATCGTCGGGCCGCGAGCGCTGGCGGCCTTCGGTGGGCGGATCATCAACGTCCACCCCGCGCTCCTGCCGGCCTTCCCCGGTTCCCATGCCGTGGCCGATGCCCTGGCCCACGGGGTGACCGTGACCGGCGTGACTGTCCATCTCGTGGACGAGACGCTTGACGGCGGGCCTGTCCTGATCCAGGAGGCGGTCCCGGTGCTCGCAGGTGAGGACGCGGACAGCCTCGCGGCGCGGATCCATGTGGTGGAGCACCGGCTTCTGCCATGGGCGGTCGCGCTGCTGGCCTCGGGCGCCGTTGCGGTCGACGGGCGCCGGGTCCGTGTGGACACGACCAGGGCGGAGGCGAACATCACGTTCCCGCGGCGGGCGCTCCTGTCGGTCTCGGACAAGACCGGGCTGGTGGACTTCGCACGGGGCCTCGTCGCGCATGGCTTCGAGCTCGTGTCGACCGGTGGGACCGCCCGTGCGCTGCGTGAGGAGGGGCTGCCGGTGACCGACGTCGCGGCGGTGACCGGCTCGCCGGAGATGCTCGATGGGCGGGTCAAGACCCTGCATCCACGGATCCATGCCGGCCTGCTGGCGGATCGGCGCCGCGAGGACCACCGTGTCCAACTCGTGAGCGCGGCGATCGCCCCGTTCGAGCTCGTCGTGGTCAACCTGTACCCGTTCGCGACGGCCCTCGAGCGACCGGGGATCTCGGTCGAGGAGCTGATCGAGGAGATCGATATCGGCGGACCGTCGATGGTCCGGGCCGCGGCAAAGAACCACGCGAACGTCGCCATCGTGACCTCGCCGGCCCGCTACGACGACATCCTGGTGGCGCTCGACAGCAACCAGGGACCCGACGACCGACTGCGCCGCGAGCTCGCGCTCGAAGCGTTTGCGCACACGGCCGCATACGACGCGCGTATCGCGGAGGCACTCCCCGACCGGATGGTGGCGGCCGGGCTGATCGAGCCGCCGAGCGACCCGTACCCGCCGAGCCTGACCGTCGGGCTCGAGAAGGTCGACGCGCTTCGTTACGGCGAGAACCCGCACCAGCCGGCGGCTCGCTACAGGCGTCCGGGGAGTACCGCGGCCGATGGGCCGTTCGCGACCGGCGAGCCGCCGCTCCAGGGCAAGGCACTGTCCTACAACAACGTGCTCGATGCCGCAGCGGCTGCCGCGCTGGGGCGAGCCCTGCGCGGGCCGGCCTGCGCCATCGTCAAGCACACCAACCCGTGCGGCGCCGCCGAGCGGCTGTCGCTCCTCGAAGCGTGGGAGGCGGCGCTGGCGGGCGATCCCGTCTCGGCGTTCGGTGGGGTCGTGGCGCTCACTCGCCCGGTGGACGGGGCCGTGGCGCTTGCGCTGATTTCGATCTTCCTCGAGGTCGTGGTGGCACCGGGCTTTGACGACGACGCCCGGGCGATCCTCGCGACCAAGCCCAACCTGCGACTCGTGGTCGATCCCTACCTAGCGGTGGACGAACCACTCCCCGCGCCCGATCCGACCGGCGCCATCCGCTCGGCGGGCGGGGCGGTCCTCGTGAGCGCGCCCGATACGACGGCCGACGACCCAACGACCTGGACGGTCGCCAGCAAACGGCCGCCGAGCGACGCGGAGAGCCTCGATCTCGATCTCGCCTGGCGGCTGGTCCGCGGCGTGACCTCGAACGCGATCGTGCTCGTCCGCGACCGGCGACTGATCGGGATGGGGTCGGGCCAGACCTCGCGCGTCGATGCCGCCCGTGGTGCGGTCGCCCAGGCGCGTGCCTACGCCGGCGAGGCCGCGCTGGTCGGGGCCGCCTGCGCGTCCGATGCCTTCTACCCGTTCGCCGACGCGGTCGAGGTCTGTCTCGCCGCCGGAGTGACCGCGTTCGCCCAACCGGGCGGTTCGGTGCGCGACGCGGAGGTCGTTGCCGCCGTCGACGCGGTCGGTGGGGCG
>JANMBS010000446.1:0-2452 GCA_031360525.1 Thermomicrobiales bacterium | reverse complement strand
GCCCTGGAACTTCCCGATGGCGATCCCGTGCTGGAAGACGATGCCGGCCCTCGTGACCGGCAACACGGTGGTCTTCAAGCCCTCATCGGATACACCCCATTGCGCGACGCTTCTCGTCGAGCTGATGGCCGAGGCCGGCTTCCCGCCAGGGGTGGTCAACCTCGTGACCGGCGCCGGCGGCGAGGTCGGGGACGCGATCGTCGACAGCCCGGACGTTCCGGTCGTCTCGTTCACCGGCTCGTCGACCACCGGCAAGAGCATCGCCCAGCGCGCGGCCGGCCGCCTCAAGCGGGTCTCGCTGGAGCTCGGTGGCAAGAACGGCGTGGTGGTGCTCGCGGACGCCGACCTGGACCTGGCGACCGACGGGATCCTGTGGTCGGCCTTCGGGACGACGGGCCAGCGCTGCACGGCCGCGTCACGCGTCATCGTCGAGCGATCCGTCGTGGAGCCGCTCCTCCAGCGTCTCGAGGCACGCGCCCGGAGACTCCGGCTCGGTTCCGGGCTCGATCCCGGGGTCGACGTCGGACCGCTCATCAACGCCGGCGCCCTCGACAAGGTCGAGTCGTACGTCGGGATCGGACGCGGCGAGGCCGAACTCGTGCTGGGGGGCGCCCGAGCGACAGGCGTCGACCTCGCAAACGGCCACTTCTTCGAACCGACGATCTTTGCCGCGGTCGGTGCCATGGACCGGATCGGCCAGGAGGAGATCTTCGGTCCGGTCCTCTCGATCATCCCGGTCGACGACTACGGGTCGGCGATGCTGGCGCTGAACCAGACTCGCTACGGCCTGTCGTCGAGCGTCTTCACCCGCGACGTCAACAAGGCGTTCCGCGCCATGCGCGACTTCGAGACCGGAATCGTCTACGTCAACGCGGGGACGACCGGCGCCGAGGTCCACCTGCCATTCGGTGGCTGGAAGGAGACCGGCAACGGCCACCGCGAGGCGGGCCACATCGCGCTCGACACGTACACGGAGTGGAAGTCGATCTACGTCGACTTCTCGGGGCGCCTCCAGCGCGCCCAGATCGACAACCAACCTGCCTGAGCCCGGCGGCGGGTGTCCGCCGCTCGCTCAGCCGCCGCCGGGTTCGCTGTGTGGATCGCCGCGCAGGTGGAGTCGGTACTCGTCGCGCGCAGCCTCATACGCGGAGCGGGCCGATCGTTCGGCCTCCGATGCGCGCCATTCCTCGGGCGTGACGACGCCGTCGGGGCCCGGCCGCCCCCACGTGCGGACATAGGCCTTCACGGCGGCTTCCCAGGCCGCGCCGGATTCGGCGATCAGGTCGATATGTGCGTCTTCATCCACCCTGACGTCTCACGATCATCCCGGTACGTCGCGCAAGCATAGCGGCCCGTCAGGCACCCGATGCAGCGTCGGCCGATCCCGGCGACGACATGCGGCCGACACGCTCCGAACGGGACGTTCCGGGTCAGGACGACCGCTTGACGCGCCTGGCGTCCGTCCGTGGTTCGATTCGCTGCTCCGTGTCATTCGACTTGTCGTCATCGTCCCGGGTCGCCGTCCGGAACGGGGCAGGTTCGCCTGCGGCGGACTCGCCCGCCCCGTTCGAGCCCGGACCGACCGCACCGCGCACAGCGGCCCGGGCGGCAACGAGCGCCACATCCGCAGCCTTTGCCGCCAGCTTCCAGCGCGGGCCCGCCAGCTTGTCGATCGCCTCGACCGTCTCGTCGTCCGTCGCCGCCTCGATGAACGCCGATGCACCCTGCCGGAGCAGCCGCCCCACGGTCGCGAGGGCCTCCTGCGGCCCGCCGACGCCGGGCGTGGCGGCCCCGAGCACGGCGTCGCCGGCCATCGCCCCGGCGCGCAGGTCGCGTTCGACCTGGAGACGCTGGCGATAGAGCACCTCCCATTCCTCGTACGGGACCCGGATCGTGGCCAGCTCCTCGTCGATCGACGCGAACTCCCCGGCAGCGGCCTCGTCGAACCGCGGGGGCGTGTCGGGATCACCGGAGCCCTTTGCCAGCGCGGTGAGCCGGTCCTCGATCGCCTGGGCTTCGGCCGTCACGGTGAGGTGTGCCGCCGAGGTCGTCAGTCTGCTGGCCATCGCCGCCCGGGCGCGTGTCACGTTCTCGGGCTTTCCTGAGATGAGGATGTCCATCGGGTAGATGAGGATGTCGAGATCCTTCCCGCGCAGCCGCAGCATCCGGTCCGGGACGAGCGACGAGGACGTCCGACCGGCGATCGCCGCCAGCCATTTGGCGGGCATCGACATCGTCGCGGGCGCGGTCTCTGGCTCCAGGTCGAAGCCGGCATCGCTCAGGGCTCGATCGAGGTCGTCCGCGACCTGCTCGTAGGCGCCCGGCTTGACGACCATCGGGACATGCGCGTCCGTCCAGCGCCGGACCAGGCTGGTGAGCTTGCGCCAGACCGCGAGGAGGGCGAGGAAGACCAACAGGACGGCCAGCAGGATCGTCAGAGGGTAGCCGCAGC
>JANMBS010000078.1:0-4205 GCA_031360525.1 Thermomicrobiales bacterium | reverse complement strand
GCTACACGGTCTCACGCCTGGTCGGGGCACCCCCCGGCTACGTCGGCTACGACGAGGGTGGCCAGCTGACCGAGGCTGTCCGCCGCCGGCCATACCAGGTCGTCCTGCTCGACGAGATCGAGAAGGCGCATCCGGATGTCTTCAACGTCCTCCTGCAGGTCCTCGATGACGGCCGGCTGACCGACAGCCAGGGCCGAACGGTCGACTTCAAGAACAGCCTCGTGATCATGACCAGCAACATCGGCAGCGCCGCCATCGCGGCGAGCGGTGCACGGACCGGTGACTCGGCCTACGAGGCGATGAAGGCCGAGGTCACGGAGGCGCTCGGGTCGCATTTCCGGCCCGAGTTCCTCAACCGAGTCGACGAGGTCATCGTCTTCCACGCCCTGACCGAAGCCGACCTCGAACGGATCGTCGGCCTGCTGGTCGCGGACCTGGCGAAGCGTCTGGCCGGACAGGACATCGACCTCGAGCTGACGGACGCGGCTCGAGCACTGCTCGTGCGCGAGGGGACGGATCCTGCCTTCGGGGCGCGACCGCTCAAGCGAACGATCGTGCGCCTGGTCGAGAACCCGCTCGCCCGGGCGATCGTCGCGGGTGAGTTCACGCCCGGCGACCGCGTCGTGGCCGATGCCGACCGCGTGTCGGGGACCCTCGTCTTCTCGACCGCCTCGACGACCGTCGTCACCGAGCGTCGTCCAAAGCGCGACGCGCGGACGCGTCGGACCGAGCCAATCGCGCCGGTCCCCGGCGGCGACCGCCTCAACTAGGCCGGCGGCGGTCGCGGTCGCCCGGGCGGTGCATTTCGACCTCGTCCTCGAGCGACTCGCGACTCTCCCAGAGAGCCTGCCGCCACCGGCCGAGGTGCTCATGCCGGTCATCGTCGGCGGGCTGGAGGGCGCGCGCCCGCCGCGAGTCCCACCAGCCGGCCGGTCCGGGCGTCCGGCCGGCGTCCTCGTCCTGCTCTACCCCGACGCGGACGGCCTCGCGCGCGTGGTCCTGACCGAGCGGGCGACCCGCGACGGCCACCACAGCGGCGAGGTCAGCTTCCCAGGCGGCGCTGCCGAGCCGGAGGACGTCGACATCACGGCGACCGCCCTGCGTGAGGCGGCAGAGGAGATCGCCCTCGACGCGGATGCCGCGGGGCTCCGCGTCATGGGATCCCTCGAACGGTTCTGGATCCCCGTCAGCGACTTCGACGTCACCCCGGTGGTGGCCGTCGCGACCCGCCGGCCGATGCTGAGAGCGTCGCCCGCGGAGGTCGCCCGCATCGTCGAGCCGCCGATCGACCGTTTCCTGCCGGGCGCGCCGGTCGACATCGTCGAGCGGACCATCCGCGACTGGCGGCTGCGCTACGGGGCGTACGACCTCGACGGCCTCTCCGTGTGGGGAGCCACGGCGCGCATCCTGAGCCAGCTCGGGGCCGTCCTCGCGGGCTAGCCTCGGCGCTTGCTCGGGCGCCTGCCTCGGGCGCTTGGCGCGCCCGATCGCGTCGGACGATATCCTTGCCCCCCATGACCACACAGATCCTGCTTCGGTCGCCCAAGACCCCCTTCGAGACGAACTCGGCGGAGTTCGCTCTGGGCGACAACCTGCTCGGCCACAACAGCGGCAACCTGATCTTCCTCGAGACCGCCTACAAGATCCTCGATACCCATGACGCCGAGATCACGCCCGATCGGTTCGCCGCCTACAAGATGGGCGCCGATGAGATCAACGAGCGATTTGACGTCTACGTCATCCCGCTGGCCAACGCCTTCCGCCCCACCTTCGAAAACAGCCTGGGGCGGCTGACCAAGGTGCTCGAGGGTCTCAAGATCCCGGTCGTCGTCCTCGGCGCCGGCCTTCAATCGTCGATTCCCTACGCGGCCGGCCATGAACGACCGTTCGACGAAACGGTCAAGGCGTTCGCGGCGGCCGTCCTCGACCGCTCCCCGTCGATCGGGGTTCGCGGCGAGTACACGCAGGACTACCTGCAACGGCTCGGTTTCCGGGACGTCGAGGTCATCGGCTGCCCGTCGATGTTCCTGCATGGCGACCAGCTGTCGGTCACCAAGAAGGTTCCACGCCTGACCCAGGAGTCCCGGATCGCGATCAACCTGACCCGCCGGGTGACCGCGATGGGGCCGCTCGTGGCCTCACACGTCGAGCGCTATCCGAACCTGCGCTATATCGCCCAGGAGAACGAGACCCTCCGGCTGCTGCTGTGGCGCGAGGATGTCTACAAGTCGCCGCCCGATCACCCCATGCCCAGCCGCATCGACCACCCGCTGATCCGCGACGACAAAGCCCGTCTGTTCCTCGATCCGTGGCCGTGGCTCGAGTACTTGCGGGGTTTCGAGTTCAGCTTCGGCAACCGGATCCACGGCAACATCATCGCCCTGCTGGCCGGGACTCCCGCATACGTCCTTGTCCACGACACGCGCACGCTCGAACTCGCCCGCTACTTCGAGATCCCGCATCGTGCCGTGACCGACTTGCCACCCGACACCGACGCCGCCGACCTGTATGCGGAGGCCGACTACGGGCCGATGCTCGCCGGCCACGCCAAACGATTCCGGACGTTCATCGACTACATGGAGCGCCACGGGCTGCACCACATCTTCGAGCCCGGCGAGGACCTGACCAAGTTCGATCGCCAGGTCGCGGCCGTGGACTATCCGCCTCCGGTACGGATCCACCGGCGGACCAAGGTCCGCCGCGTGCGCTATCGCGCGCGGCGCGTGATCCGTCGGGTCGCGTCGCGCGTCGGGCTCGGCGCCGGCTAAAGGCCCGTGTCGGTCAGGCCGGCTCGCCCTGGTCCGGGTCGGCCGTGACCGATCGCCCGGCACGTGGCGCGAGCTGGCCGGTGCCGCGCGCCACGGGTACCGCGTCGGCGCCCGCATCCCGGGCGCGACCCTCGACCGTGTCGCGGTCGTCGGCGCCGGTGAATTCGACGATGATCGCACGCATCTCCGAGTGCTCGGTCCATGCGGCGTGCGGGATGTCGGCCGGCCAGACGGCCGCCTCACCGGCCGCGATCCGCGCCCGCTCGTCCCCGACACCGACCCAGCCGCCACCCTCGACGACGATGAACAGCGTCATGTTCGGGTTGGCGTGCGCCTCGGTCCGTGCGTTGCGCGCGAAGGCGAGCTCGGAGACGTTGCCGCGCCCGTCGGAGTGGAGGACCTGGCCGCTCAGCCCGACCGATCCGATCGGGCCGCCGGGACGCCGGTTCCCGACCCCGAACCGACGAATCTCGATCGACACTCTGGAGTCCTAGCGGCGTCGGCGCCGCTGGCGCTGCTGCGGACGGCTGGCGCGCTTGCGGATGGTGGCATCCGGATCGGCGTACTTCTGCTTGCTGAAGTAGCGCTCACGGGCGAGCTTCTGCTCGTAGGCGGCGAGGAATGGCGGGAAGCGCCTGAAACGGATCCAGACGAGCGCCGCGAGGCCGATGAACTCGGTCGTCAGCACGAGGAGGAAGTCGAACACGAACAGTGACTCGATGATGATCATGCTGAATGCGATCAGCCCAGTCCACCACAGCCATTCCCACATCTCGAGGTAGACGGCGTGGCGGTGGAGCGCGCGAGTCCGCACGTTGTACAGGATGACGAGGATGATCAGCAGGCCCAGCGAGGCGATCCACGTCGGGTGGAAGATGTCCGGGAAGTTGGCGCTGTTGAACGGGATGAAGAGATATTCCCAGGGAGGGAGCGTCACTGAACGGCCTCTGGATCTCGGGTGTGGATGGGCCCCCGGAGTATGCCATGTCAGGCGGTATACTCGGCCCGAACGATGGCGCGTCGTCGCGACCGTCCGGACCCGCGGCTCGCCCCTGACGCGACCGCACGGCCCGCCCTGATCGGAGGAACCCCCGGGTGCGAGCCCTGCTGTCAGTCGCGAACCGAGACGGCATCGTCGAACTCGCCCGCGACCTGCTCGGATCCGGGGTCGAGGTCTATGCCACCGATGGCACGCGCGATGCGCTGGCCGCCGAGGGCGTCGAGGTCAACTCCGTCACCGAGCTGACCCAGGGCGAATCCGACGTCGGTGGCCAGGTCAAGACCTTCCACCATGCGGTCTACGCAGGGATCCTCGCCCGGCGCGACGTGCCGGCCCAGATCGAGGAACTGAAGGCTCAAGGGATCGGGCTGATCGATTTGGTGGTCGTCAACGTCAAGCCATTCGCCCCGGCCATCGGTGTCAAGCTCGTCGGGATC
>JANMBS010000012.1:0-4522 GCA_031360525.1 Thermomicrobiales bacterium | reverse complement strand
CCCGGGCCGAGCGCCGACAAACGGCGCTTGCTCGTCAGCTCGGCCAGGGGGTTGGTCTGGTCCATGAACTGGCTGAGCTGGCTGCCGCCGAAGAACTCCTTCATCGCGGCGACGACGGGTCGGATGTTGATGAGCGCGTTGGGCGTCGCCTTGTCGAGCTCCTGGATCGTCATCCGCTCGCGAACGACGCGTTCCATGCGCAGGAGGCCGATCCGGAATGCGTTCTGGATCAGCTCACCGTTGGCCCGGATGCGGCGGTTGCCGAGGTGGTCGATGTCGTCCTTGGGATGGAGGCCGCGGTTGCACTCGATGAGGTGACCGACGATGGCGGCGATGTCCTCGCGGGTGATCGTCCGGCCCTCGCGCGGGAGCTCCACGCCGAGGCGTGCGGCGACCGGGTCGAGCTTCTTGTTGAACTTGTAGCGCCCGACCCGACCGAGGTCGTAGCGGCGGAAGTTGAAGAACAGGCTCTCGACCAGCTGCCGGGCGTTGTCGCCGGTGGGCGGATCGCCCGGGCGGAGCTTCTTGTAGACCTCGATGAGGGCCTCGGGCTGGGTGCGGGTGAGGTCCTTGTCGAGGGTCGCGGCGATGTACGGGTGATCGATGTCGATGTCGACGCCGGTGAACAGCGCCGCGATCTCCTCGTTCTGCTCGTAGCCGACCGCGCGGAGCAGGGTCGTCGCCGCGATCTTGCGCTTGCGATCGACCTTGACCCACAGCTGGTCCTTGTTGTTGGTCTCGAACTCGAGCCACGCGCCGCGGTTCGGAATGACCTTGGCGCTGAACAGCATCCGGCCCGACGCGGGATCCTCGGTCTCGCTGTAGTAGACGCCCGGCGAGCGGACGAGCTGACTGACGACGACGCGCTCGGCACCGTTGATGACGAACGTGCCCTGGTCGGTCATCCACGGGTAGTCGCCCATGTAGACGCGCTGGCGCTGGATCTCGCCGGTCTCCTTGATCAGGAGTTCGACGTTGACGTAGAGCGGCTTGCTGAACGTCAGGTCCTTCGTCCGGCACTCCTCCTCGGAGTACTTGGGCGCACCGAACTCGTAGTCGAGGAACTGGAGCTCCATCACCTTGCCGGTGAAGTCCTTGATCGGACTGATCTCATCGAACAGTTCGCGAAGCCCCTTCTCGACGAACCAGGCGAACGAATCGAGCTGGAGTTCGATCAGGTTCGGGATCTCGAACTTCTCGTAGCTGATGCCATCGACCTTCCGGTCGATGCGGGCATACGAGATGCGCCCCGACGGGGTTCGGGCGCGCGTCGAAGAGTCAGCAGACAGCATGAAGCACCACTCCTTGACGGAGGTAGAAGAGGGAAAGAGAGGCCGGGCTCACAGAAGGAGTAGGATACCGCGATTTCGCGTCTTGTCAAACACCCAAAAAGGTGCTAGGCACATTTTCGACGTGGTCCGGCGCCTCGAACCGTTTGACCCGAGGGTCGAGACGGTCGCGAGCGCAAACCTCGGGCGGTTGGCCTGCGGGATGGTCGCCTCCGCCCTCGGTGCGCGGGTGTCGGCAACCCGTTGAGGTTGCCGGCACCAACGGTCCATCGACGACTACTTGATCTCGACCTTGGCCCCCTGCTCCTCAAGAGCAGCCTTGATCTTCTCCGCTTCGTCCTTGGTCACGCCTTCCTTGACGGCCTTGGGCGATGCGTCGACCAGGTCCTTGGCCTCCTTGAGGCCGAGACCGGTCAGCTCGCGGACGACCTTGATGACCGGGATCTTGTTCGGGCCGATCTCGGTCAGGGTCGCGGTGAACTCGGTCTGCTCTTCGGGAGCTGCGGCAACCTCGGCGGCGCCACCACCGGCGGCCGGGGCGGCCGCGGCGGCAGCCGGGGCAGCAGCGGTCACGCCGTAGCGCTCCTCGAAGCGCTTGATGAACTCGGACAGTTCGAGGACGGTCATCTTGTCGATCGCTTCGAGCAGATCGTCCTGGGTCAGGACAGCCATGTGATGTCTCCTTTGAAAGGTGTGGTGTGTGTCGGTGCCCGGTGGATGGCGCTAGGCACCGGGGGTGGCGGCCTTCTGGTCGGCCACCTGCTGGAGGGCATAGCCCAGGTTGCGCAGAGGGGCGGCGAACAGGCCGGCGAGCGTGCTCACCGGGGCCTGCATCCCACCGGCCAGCCTGGCCAGCAGGACCTCGCGCGGCGGGAGCGCGGCGAGCCTCGTGACGTCGTCGGCGCCGATCGCCTTGTCGCCGAGGACGGCGCCGGTGATGCGGACGACCTTGTTGTACGGCCGGGTGGCGTCGAGCACCGCCTTGGCGGTCCCGGCCTCGTCATTGCCGAACGCGATCGCGGTCGGGCCGACGAGCAGCGGGCTGAGGGCCTCGCCGACCGATTCGCTGGCGGCGATCCGCAGCAGCCGGTTCTTGACGACGCGGTAGGTCACGTCCTGCTTGCGCAGGGCGCGCCGGATCTCGGCGATCTCCTTGACCTTGAGGCCCCGGTACTCGGAGACGATCATCGTCCGGGCCTTGGCGAGTTCCTCGCGCAACTCGGCGACGGTCTCCCGTTTGGCCTCTGTCGGCATGTGGCACTCCTGTCCTACGGCACGCGGCCGGCGTGCGCGGTGGGCGCCCGATCGCTTGATCGAGCAGGCCCCTGCGACGTCCCTGATCTCCTTCCGCAGAAGGTGACCCCAACTTGCAGGGGCGCGGCCCACCCGAAGGTGGAGCGGCCTGTCTGCCTCGGCGTGCTCGTCGTCGTCCCCGCTCTGTGGGAGCGGTCCGGTCCGGCGGATCAAGCCTCGACCGTCGTGGACCCTCGGGTCCGTGGCGGTCCGCAGGCGCAGGCTGTCTGTGGCGGGATGTCTGTATTCGTCAGGCGACGCGCCTCTCGGCCGCCACCGTGGTTGGTGACCGGCCCACGCCGGTCGTGACTGCGTAGCTTACGCGACCGCCGCGGCGAGGACACCGGGGAGGTCGACCCGGATGCCCGGGCCCATCGTGTTGGCGATGGTCAGCGACTTGAGGTATTGGCCCTTGGCCCCGGTGGGCTTGGCGCGGTTGACCGCGTCGACCAGGGCGGCCAGGTTCTCGAGCAGAGCCTGCGGCTCGAAGCTGCTCTTGCCGAACGCCGTGTGGACGATCGCGGTCTTGTCGACGCGGAACTCCACGCGGCCGCCCTTGACCTCCTGGACCGCGCGTTCGATGTCGAAGGTGATGGTCCCGGCCTTGGGGTTCGGCATCAGGCCGCGTCGACCGAGGATCTTGCCGAGCTTGCCGACCAGCCCCATCGAATCCGGCGTCGCGATGGCGACATCGAACTCGAGCCAGCCGGCCTCGATCTTCTTGACCAGGTCCTCGCCGCCGACCTCGTCGGCACCGGCGCGCAGCGCCTCCTGGGCCTTCTCGCCCTGGGCGAAGACCGCGACCCGGACCTGCTTGCCGGTCCCGTGCGGAAGCACGACCGTGCCGCGGACCATCTGGTCGGCGTGGCGCGGGTCGACCCCAAGCTTGAGATGGACCTCGATCGACGCGTCGAAAGCGACGAAGGTCGTCTGCTTGGCGAGTTCGACCGCCTCGAGCGGCTGGTAGACCTGCTCGCGATCGATGAGGGCCGCGGCCTCGCGGTACTTCTTGCCGTGCTTTGCCATGTGCTGTCCTTCCTATCGGTCGGGTCGAGCCGGACCTCCCCCTGTCGGTCGATCTCGCGGCCCGGGGTGAGGCCTGCGATCGGTGGTCGTCGTCGGCTAGCCGACGACTTCGATGCCCATCGAGCGGGCGGTGCCTTCGATCTGGCGCATCGCGCCCTCGACGTCGTTGGCGTTGAGGTCGGCCATCTTGATGCCCGCGATCTCGCGGACCTGGTCGCGGGTGACCCGGCCGACGCCCTCGCGCTTGGGCGTCATCGAACCCTTCTCGACGCCGGCTGCCTTGCGCAGCAGGTCGGCGGCGGGCGGGGTCTTGAGGATGAACGTGAACGAGCGGTCCTCGAAGACCGTGATCTGGGCGGGGATGATCTGCCCGGCCTTGTCGGCGGTCTTCTCGTTATAGGACTTCGTGAATTCGACGATGTTGATGCCGTGCGGGCCCAGGGCGGTGCCGACGGGCGGGGCAGGCGTCGCCTTGCCGGCCGGCAGCTGCAAGGTCAGGACGATGCGGATCTTCTTGGCCACGGTGGGAATGGGTCCTTTCTAGCGGGCGGCAGCCCGGTGGGCGGCGGCCCGTTGGGTGGTCACAGCTTTTCGACTTGCAGGAAGTCAAGCTCGACCGGTGTCTCGCGGCCGAAGATGCTCACGAGGACCTTGACCTTGTTGCGCTCCGGGTTGATCTCCTCGACCGTGCCGATGAACTCGGCGAACGGCCCATCGGTGACCCGGACGCTCTGGCCCTTGATGAACGCGACGCGGTATTTGGGCGTCTCGACGCCCATATGCCGCAGGATCTGCTTGACTTCGTTCTCATCGAGCGGGATCGGTTCGCTGCGGACGCCGGGGATGTTGGCGCCGCCCACGAAGCTCGTCACGCCCGGCGTGTTGCGGACGACGAACCAGCTATCCGGATCCAG
>JANMBS010000589.1:0-5919 GCA_031360525.1 Thermomicrobiales bacterium | reverse complement strand
CGCCTCTCGGAATTCGTCGATCTTCGGGCGCGAAGCCAGAATCGTCACGTCCACGTTCTGAATGGGCGGATGGTCGGTCAGCTCCCGCACGTGGCGCACGAGCGCCTCGCCCGGCGCGTCCCGCCATTCCGGGCGGTTTGTCCCGAACACGGTTCCAAGATCGCCGGCGGCCGCCGCTCCGAGGAGCGCGTCGGCGAGCGCATGGAGCACCACGTCGCCATCGGAGTGGCCGTGCAGGCCCGGCGCCCCGTCGATGACGATCCCGCCGAGGGCCAGCGGACCGCCTGGCCCAAACGGATGGCTGTCGTGCCCGACGCCGACGCGCGACGAGCGCGACCCGGCGACCATCGATTCGACCCGGCGCAGGTCGGCGGGCGTGGTCACCTTGAGGTTGCTCGGGTCTCCGGGAACGACATGGACCGGGATTCTACAGGCCTCCAGGAGGGCGGCCTCGTCCGTCCATGTCTGAGGGCCGTCTGGCGGGTACTGCTCGTATGCCCGGGCCAGGAGGCCGGCACGAACGCCCTGTGGGGTCTGCGCGGTCACCAGCTCGGAGCGGTCGACGGTCTGGGCGACGAGGTCGCCCGCCATCCGTTTGACGGTCTCGGCGACCGGCATGACCGGGATCGCCGCCCCGTGCACGGCCGTTGCCCGGGCGACCGAATCGATCAGCGCGCCGCTGACGAGCGGCCGTGCGCCGTCGTGGACCAAGACCGCGCGTTCGGATCGATCGCCGGCCAGCGCGCCACCCACGTCGGCGCGCAGCGCATCGACCCCGGCCGCGACCGAGACCTGGCGCCGCTCGCCGCCAAGCACGACCCGGCTGACGCGCTCCGGCAGCCACGCCGCGCCGCTGATGACGTCGATGTTCGCGGCCGAGGCGACCACGACGATCCGCCCCACCACCGGCGCCGCGGCGATCGCATCAAGGGTCCAGGCAAGCATCGGGCGCCCCGCGATGAGCGCCAGCAGCTTGTCGATCCCCTCCATCCGGCGGGACGCCCCGGCGGCGACGACGATGACGTCGGCCGGGCTGTCGAGCAGACGTGGTCCGCTCAATCGAGGCGCGGCTGGGCGAAGATCATCCGGCCCGCCACGGTCTGCAGGACCCGCGTGACCGACACGTCCAGTTCGCGGTCGATGTGTCGTGCCCCGCCCTCGATGACGATCATCGTCCCGTCGTCCAGGAAGCCGACACCCTGCCCCGCCTCCTTGCCCTCCTGGATGACCCGGACGTGGAGCTCCTCACCAGGCAGGACCGCGGGCTTGACCGCGTTCGCCAGCGAGTTGATGATCATGACCCGGACGCCCTGGAGCTCGGCGACCCGGTTGAGGTTGAAATCGTTGGTCAGGATCACCCGGCTGCGCCCGATGGCGAGCGCGACCAGCTTGGCGTCCACCTCGGCGATATCGGGGACATCGTCCTCGACGATCTCGACCGGGGTGCCTGGCTCCTTCTGCATCCGATTGAGGATCTCGAGACCCCGCCGGCCGCGGTTGCGGCGCAGTGCGTCGGAGCTGTCGGCGATGTGCTGGAGTTCGTCAAGGACGAAGCGCGGGATGACCAGCGTGCCGTAGATGAAGCCGGACTCGACGATCTCGGCGATGCGACCGTCGATGATCGCGCTGGTGTCGACGACGATATGGGGGTCGCCCACCCGCAGTCCAGCTGCGATCCCCGGATCCTGGCTTCGAATGAGCCCGATCGCCTGGGCGGCCAGGAGCAGGTCGGCCCGCTTGGCGACCGTCAAGCCGAGCATCCCCAGGCCGAACAAGAGGGAGACTCCGAGCGGCAGCCATGTTCCCAGCGGCGGATCGAAGTTGGAGAGCGGCAACCCGAGGAGGAGGCCCATCAGCAGCCCGATGAGCAGGCCGATGACAGCGGCCACGAATTCGGCCGTCGACAGCTTCTCGGCCTGGCGCACGACCCAGATGGCCGGGACGACGGTCAGGTACGGCAGGATGGCAAAGCCAACGACGATCCAGGCGACGACCCAGGCAGCCAGGAAGGCGCCACCATTCGGCACCTCGCTGAACAGTTGACGGCCATCGACCTCGATGGAGGCGAGCGCGAGACCAACGAGGCCGCCGATGGCAGCCCCCAGGACGCGGATGTAGCGGATCAACGGTGCCTCGACGGTTCCGGACGTCCCCGGGCCAGCATGGGCACCGCGGACGGTCAGCCTAGCATCGCAGGCACGGCCTCGCCACGAGCCGGGGGCCGATCGGCCAGGGCGGCCTCGATCGCCTCGCGCAGGGTGGACACCTGGGTCACCTCGAGTCCCTCGATCGGGGGCAGGGCGGAGCCGCCCGACGGACGCGGCACGATCGCACGCCCGAACCCGAGTCGGGCTGCTTCGCGCAAGCGCCGTTCGAGCCCGACGACGGGGCGCAATTCGCCGAGCAGGCCCACCTCGCCGATGGCCACCGTCCCAGGCGGGATCGGCCGATCGCGCGTCGAGGAGGCCAGGGCGAGGGCGACCGGAAGGTCGAGCGCTGGCTCGGCGACGGACAGCCCGCCGGCGAGGTTCGCGTAGACGTCGTGGCTGGCAAGGGCGATCCCTGCCCGCCGCCCAAGGACGGCGATGAGCAGACTGAGCCGATTCGGATCGAGACCGCTCGCCTTGCGCGACGGGTTCCCGAAGCCGGTCGGGCTGACCAGGGCCTGGACCTCGACCAGCAGGGGCCGGCTGCCCTCGAGCGTGGGCGCGACCACGCTGCCAGGTGCCGACCCGCCATGATCGGCAAGGAACGCGCGCGCCGGGTCGGCGACCTCCAACAGGCCCGCCTCGGCCATCTCGAAGACGCCGACCTCGTCGGTCGATCCGAAGCGATTCTTCGTCGCGCGGACGACGCGCAGCGCCGCGTATCGCTCACCCTCGATGTTCACCACCGCATCGACGAGGTGCTCGAGTGTCTTGGGCCCCGCGATCGAGCCGTCCTTGGTGACGTGGCCGACGAGGATGACCGCGATCCCGTCGCCCTTGGCGAGGTCCATCAGCCGGAGCGTCGATTCGCGGACCTGGCCGACGCTGCCTGCCGCGCCGTCCAGATCGTCGACGGTGGCCGTCTGGATCGAATCGACGACGACCAACCCAGGACGTTGGGTCCGGGCTGCCTCGACGATCCGCCCGACGTCGTGCTCAGCCAAGACGTGGACGCGTTCCCCGGCGGGACCGCTCAGCAGACCGAGGCGGGCCGCCCGCAAACGGACCTGTCCCGGGGATTCCTCACCGGTTGCGTAGAGGACCGTGCCGCCGCCATCGCTGCCGGCAAGTCCCGCGGCGGCCTGCAGCAGAAGCGTGGACTTGCCGATCCCCGGTTCGCCGCCGACCAGCACCAGTGAGCCCGGGACGAGCCCGCCACCCAGGACCCGATCGAGCTCGTCGATCCCCAACCGGAGACGCGGCAGGTCAGCCTCGGCGATACCCGCCAGTGTCTCCGGCTCGGCCGCCATGGTCGGTCCGCGCGAGATCGCCCGCTCCGAGCGCGTGGGCTCACGAACGACCGTCTCGACGAGCGTGTTCCAGCCATCGCACGCGCGGCACTGCCCTTCCCAGCGCAGGAACGCCTCCCCGCAGGCTTGGCACACGAAGCGGCTCTGGGGCCGCGCCATCGTCGCTAGGCCGCCGGGCGGGCGGCGCGGCTCACCGCGCCTCGACCGGGGTGCGTGGCTCGGCGAGGTGGATGTCGAGACCCGCTTCGGAGTCCTTGTCCACGATGATCGTGGATCCGGGCTCGTACTTGCCGAGCAGGAGGTGCTCGGCCAGGACGTCCTCGATCATGTTCTGGATGACCCGGCGGAGCGGGCGGGCACCGTAGGCGACGTCGTAGCCGAGCTTGATGATGTGCTCCTTGGCCGCCTCGGTGACCTCGAGCTGCATCTGCTGCGCACGCAGCTGGTCGCGCACGCGGGCGAGCATCAGGTCGACGATCTGGGCGATCTCCTCGACCGTCAGCGAGCGGAAGACCACGGTCGCGTCGATGCGGTTGAGGAACTCCGGCCGGAAGTTCTGCTTGAGCTCGGCGGCGACCTTCTCCTTCATGAGCTCGTACGAGCTCTCGGCGCGGTTGGCGTCAGTCGAGCCCATCGCCCGGAAGCCCAGGCTCGAGTTCGTCTGGAGCTGCTTGGCGCCGAGGTTGGAGGTCATGATGATGATCGCGTTGCGGAAGTCGACGCGCCGACCCTTGGCGTCGGACAGGTGGCCGTCCTCCAGGATCTGGAGGAGGATGTTGAAGACCTCGGGGTGGGCCTTCTCCACTTCGTCGAGCAGGACCACGCAGTAGTTCTTGCGGCGGACCGCCTCGGTCAGCTGGCCGCCCTCGTCGAAGCCGACGTAGCCGGGAGGCGCCCCGACGAGCCGCGACACGTTATGGCGCTCCATGAACTCGCTCATGTCGATCTTGATGAGCGCGTCCTCGCTACCGAACATGAACTCCGCCAGAGCCTTGGCGAGTTCGGTCTTCCCGACGCCGGTCGGGCCAAGGAAGATGAACGAGCCGATCGGTCGCTTGGGATCCTTCAACCCGGCGCGTGCGCGGCGGACCGCCTTGGAGACGATGCCGATCGCCTCTTCCTGGCCGATGACCCGACTGTGGAGCGACTCCTCCATGTTGAGCAGGCGCTGCGACTCTTCCTGGGCGATCCGGGTCACCGGGATCCCGGTCCACATCGCGACTACCTGGGCGATCTCCTCCTCGTCGACCGTCGGCTGGTCGCCGGACACCTGAGACTGCCACTCGGCCCGCTGGGCGTCGACCGACTCGCGGGCGGTCGCCTCGGCCTCGCGCAGGGTCGCGGCCTCCTCGTATTCCTGGGTGTTGATCGCCGCGTCCTTCTCCTTGGTGATGCGCTCGAGGTCCTTTTGGGCCTCGCGCAGGGCCGGTGGCGCGGAGGCGTGGCGGAGGCGGACGCGCGAGGCGGCCTCGTCGATCAGGTCGATGGCCTTGTCGGGCAGGTGGCGATCGGTGATGTAGCGGATCGACAGGTCCGCGGCGGCCTTGACCGCCTCGTCGGTGATGGTGACCTTGTGATGCTGCTCGTAGCGCTCGCGGATCCCGAGCAGGATCTCGATCGTCTGCTCGAGCGTCGGCTCCTCGACCATGACCGGCTGGAAGCGCCGCTCGAGTGCCGCGTCGCGCTCGATGTACTTTCGGTATTCGTCGAGGGTCGTCGCACCGATGCACTGCAGCTCGCCCCGGGCGAGCGGCGGCTTGAGGATGTTGGCTGCATCGATCGCACCCTCCGCGGCGCCGGCGCCGACAAGGGTGTGGAGCTCGTCGATGAAGAGGACCGCGTCGTTGGTGTTGCGCAGCTCCTCGATGATCTTCTTAAGCCGCTCCTCGAACTCACCACGGTACTTGGTGCCGGCCACGAGCGAGCCGATATCGAGGGTCAGGACGCGCTTGTTGAGCAGCGTCTCGGGGACGTCGCCGGCGACGATGCGGTGGGCCAGGCCCTCGGCGATCGCGGTCTTGCCAACGCCCGGCTCGCCGATCAGTGCCGGGTTGTTCTTGGTCCGTCGCGACAGGATCTGGATGACCCGCTCGATCTCCTTGTCCCTGCCGATGACTGGATCCAGCTTTCCTGCACGGGCGGCATCGGTCAGGTTGATGCCGAGCTGGTCGACTGTCGGGGTCTTGCTGGCCCGCTTGGTCTCGGGCGTCGGGCCGGCCGACGAGCTCTGCGACAGGACGCGGATGACCTCGTGGCGGACCTTGTCGAGATTGACCCCGAGCGACTCGAGGACGCCGGCGGCGATGCCCTCGCCTTCGCGGACGAGGCCGAGGAGCAGGTGCTCCGTGCCGATGTAGTTGTGGCCCAGGCGGCGCGCCTCGTCGATGGCGAGCTCGATGACCCGCTTCGCCCGCGGCGTCAACCCGACTTCACCGACGACCGGCCGGTCCCCTCGCCCGATG
>JANMBS010000553.1:0-3179 GCA_031360525.1 Thermomicrobiales bacterium | reverse complement strand
GTTGTTGACGTGGTCCATGGGGTCGAGCTCCTGGGGACGGACGGTGAAGGCCGTCCGGGCGGGCCGCGGCGGGACCTCGCCGAGGTCGACGCGGGCCAGTCCGAAGGTCGCCGGCGGCGCGCCAAAGACCGCGGCGAATTCCTTGGGGATCCGCGTCGGGGCGCCGCGATCGTCGAGCAGGACCCAGTCGATGTGGACCCACGAGACGAGGGCACCCTCGGCGTCGTGGAACTCGGTCCGGCGGCGCGCCCAGACGCGGCGCCAGCCGACGACGCTCGTCGTCGCGACAAGCTCCGCGCCGACCCCGATCGGGGCCACGACCGCGACCTCAGCGGCGCGCACGAGCCAGGTGATACCGCGCTCGGCGTACCACGACCGCCCGAACCCACGGCTGGCCGAGTGATAGCCGGCCAGGTCCTGGGTGTATCTGAGCAGGACCGAGGTCCGGATGAGCCCGTCCGGGCCGCCTTCATCGAATCGGACGCGGTACGGCGCCGAGCAGCGGTCCGGCTGACGACCGGGCTCACGACCGGACTCCCGACTGGTCACTGGCGAGCCGCGGCGAGGGAGTCGAGCGTCTCGAGCGACACGAGGGCGGTCCTGTCGTGCGGGGCGGTCTGCCGGTCGAGCCGGACATCGCACGATCGTTGCGCATCGAACACGACCAGCGCGACGTCGAGCCGCTCGTCCTCGTCGAGCGCGTGCGTCCGGGCATCGTCGAGCTGGTGGAGGACGTCGGCGTTGATCCCGCGCGAACCCCATTTGCAGTCGTAGGCCTCCGCAGCCCCCGCCCGTTCGACAGTCACGTCGTACGGATGGATCTCCGCCGCGACGCCGTCGAACAGGATCCGTCGCTCACGACGCACGGTATCGGCGCCGACCCGCCTGGCCAGGAGCTGCGCCGTGACCTCCTCGATGAGGGCGCCGCGGACCTGGCTGCGCACCTGGTCGCCCCGGTCTGCGACGGCCAGTGACGCGTCGAGGACCGCCTCCGAGCGGGCCAGGTCGTCGGCGTCGCCCTTCGCCGTCGATCCGAACAGCGTCGGGAACATCGTCCGCCAGCCGGCTGGGTCGACCGACTGACCGTTCATCACCGCCCGCGCCAGCAGACGCTGGACCGACGTCGCATCGGCCAGTAGCTTCGCCGTCCGGGCGACCTCGGGTTCGGCCTGGATCCCGGCATAGACGACGGCCCGTGCGTCGCGCGCGGCGTCCTGGAACCTCACGGGCGAGCTCCCACTGCGACGAGGACGACCTGCGGGAAGGTGGACAGCCAGTCGATGGCGCGGTGGGGATCCTCGATCCGCTGGATCTCGTCGATCGCCTGGTCGATCGCCGCGCTCGTCTCGTCGGAGGCGTCGTCGTCGCCGTGTCGGGCGAGAATCTCGTCGAAGCGCGTCCTCCACGCGTCGGTCAGGTCGTTGACGTACGACCACTCGTCCTCGATCGCCTCCCCGAGCTCGGACAGCACGGTGTAGGCGTCGAGTGCGCGGTCAAGGGCGTCGCGGATCGTCTCGGCAGACACGGAGCAAGCGTACCGCGATGGGCGGTCGTGAGGTCGTCAGGCGGCGCTGATCGTCCGCCGTCGAAGACCGCGGCCGGTCACCGGCAACCCTGGGACAGACGCGCCGTTGCGGCGCAGGAGGGCCAGCAGCTCGCGTCGTGCCCGCTCATCCCACGCACGCGAGTAGATGTGTATCGCCTCGGCGCGGATCCGGATCGCCAGGTCGCGCTCGCGAGAGGCCTCGAGCTCCGCGACGCGATCAAGGACGGCGCGATAGAGACTGGGCAGCACCTCGGAGGCAGACTTGGGCTCCATCATCGCCAACGATGACGCTCAGGCGGCCGGCGACGGAATAGCCCGGCGGTCCCGAATCGTACGGCTGATGGTCCGCCGGGTCAGTCGCCGCGATGGTCGCCGCTGCGCACCCCGAACGGACCGAGCGTCCCGGTCGCCGGCATCCACATCTCGCTGACGCCCTCGACTGTTGCGGCCAGTGGTCCGGCCCGAAGCAGGGCCAGCAGGACATCGAGCTGGTCGCGCGGACCCTCGGCGACGCAGCGGACCGAGCCGTCCATCGTGTTCGCGACCCAGCCGCGGAGCCCGAGGTCCATCGCCTCGCGCAGGACGAAGTAGCGGAAGCCGACGCCCTGGACGCGGCCCCTGACGGTCGCATCGAGCCGCACGGAGGAAGGATCCGGGACCATCGGTAGGACGGTCAGGCGGCCACGGCGCGCGACGGCCAGGCGAGGACCAGTGCATCGAGCATCAGTTCAGGCGACACGTTGCCGGCGAGCAGCTCGGCCGAGCGTGCCGCCCGGCTCAGGAAGGCGGCGGCCGAACCGGCCGGGACCGCCGATGAGATCGCTGTCAGCTCGTCGAGCAAAACCGTGTCGTGGACCGATCGCGCGCCGCCCGTCCCCACCAGGACGAGATCGCGGGCGACATCAGCCCACAGGCCGAGGAGGATCTCGACGCCACGCCGCCGCTCGACCGCGGGGATGCGTGCCGGGTTCGCCTCGTCATCGGGCGACGTGTCGACGTCGTCATCGGACGGACTCGCGGCGGTCGCGGCAGTCGCGAGCGCCGCTGACAGCGCCCCCGCCGCCCCCCGCCGGCGTGTCGATCGTGCGGCGGCCCCAGGATCGCGGGCACCGAGGGCGGCGGCCAGGGCGATCGCGCGCGGGATCGCGGCACGTGCCGCAGCCAGTCGGGCGGATGGTCGGGCATCGGTCAGGTCGAGCAGGACGCGCGTCAGTTCGGCCCGGATGAGGACCGCGCCCGGGGCCCGGGCGTACGCCAGCGCGAGACCAGGGCGGCCACCCGCGAGCCGGCCGAGCCGCGCCGCCGTCGGGGGATCGGCCAGATCGTGATCGGCCAGGATGGCCTCGATGTCGCGCGCACCGACGAGCCCGAGGCGGAGTCGGAAGCACCGAGACCGAACGGTCGGCAGGAGCCGCGCTTCCTGGTCTGCGCAGAGGAGGATGGTCACGCCGGCCGGCGGCTCCTCGAGCGTTTTGAGCAGGGCGGACTGTGCGTCCTCGTTCATCCGGTCGGCACTCTCGATGATCGCCACCCGGGCGCCGCCCTCGACCGGCATGAGCAGCAGGTCGCCGATCAGGTCCCTGACGCCGCGGTACTTCGCCTCGGGTCCACCGATGACGACCTGCCGGCCGGG
>JANMBS010000538.1:0-3101 GCA_031360525.1 Thermomicrobiales bacterium | reverse complement strand
ACCGGGCGACCGTCTGCTTCGGAGCGTCATCGACGACCGACGACCTCGAGGGCGAGTTGACCCCCGCCTCGGGCCCGGCGCCGACCCAGGCCGCAGTCCTGACGGCACTTTCGGGCCTGACCGGCGCCATCTCGCAGCGGCCGCCGGCCTACAGCGCGATCAAGGTCGGTGGTCGCCGGGCGTACGCCATGGCGCGTGCCGGCGAGACCGTCGAACTGGCATCGCGCGACGTCACCATCCACTCGCTCGATCTCGTGTCGTGGGACGACACCGAGCCGGACCGCCCGATCGCCGTGCTCGACGTGACGTGCTCGGCCGGCACGTACGTGCGGGCGCTGGCCCGCGACCTGGGCCAGTCGCTCGGGAGTGCGGCCTATCTCGGCGCGCTGACCCGGACCGCGTCCGGCCCGTTCACGATCAAGGAAGCGACGCCGCTCGACGAGATCCGGGCCGCCGCCGCGGAAAGCCCGGCGGGCCTGCTTCCGTTCCTCCTGCCGCTCGACACCGGCCTCCACGCATTTCCGGTCGTGATCCTGACGCCGGACGAACTGGCGGCCGTGGCCAAGGGCCAGTTCATCCGGCCGGCGGGCGGGTTGCCGGGCCCTGCCGACCACTACCGGCTCGTGGGGCCGGACGGCTTGCTCGTCGCGATCGCCTCGGCCGCCGCCGGCCGCCTCGCCCCCGACAAGGTCTTCGTGGCGCCGGCGACGGCCGCACCCGTCGCCTGACGTCGGCATGCACGTCGTCCAGGGCATCGATGAGCTCCGGCCGGCCCTCGGCCCGGTCTTCGTCGTCATCGGGGTCTTCGACGGGCTGCACCTGGGACACGCCTACATGCTCGAGCACCTCGTCACGGAGGCCGCGGCACGCGATGCGCGACCGACGGTCATCACCTTCGACCACCACCCGGACGAGGTCCTCATGGGAAAGGCCCCGCCGCTCCTGCTCGACCCCGGCGAGCGGCTCGAGCGGCTCAAGGCGGCCGGCGTGGCCGTGACGGTCGTCCAGCCGTTCGACGAGGCCCTGCGCCAGACGCCGTACGACGTGTTTGTTGCGCGGATCCGGACCCGCGTGGGGCTGACCGGCTTCCTGATGACGCCCGACGCCGCTTTCGGGTTCGAGCGCCGCGGGACGCCGGCCGCGTTGACCGAGCTTGGCGGCCGCGATGGCTTCGCCATCGTCGTCATCCCGACCTTCAGTCTGGATGGTCAGGAGGTCCGCAGCTCGACGATCCGTGACGCGGTCGTTGCCGGCGATCTGGAGACCGCCGCGCGGCTTCTCGGCCGGCCGGTGACGCTGACCGGGTCGATCGGTGGTGCGGTCGATGGCCGCACACGCCTCGACTTCCGGCTCCCGGTCGCGCTGCCACCCGACGGCGATTACGAGGCGAAGGTCGACGGCCGTCCGCTCCAGGTCCGGATCGTCCGCGGCGACGCGTATCTCCTCGGCGGGATCTCGAACCGGCGCGTGACGGTCGTCCTCGGGCGCTCGGAGCGGCCGTCAACCGCCTAGGATCTCCGGGGCCGAATCCGGATCCTTCTTGCCCACTCCGGGGGGTTCGTCGAGCCGGTCGCTTTCTTTCCAGGCCGGCTCGCCGGTCTCGCGATGCCGCTCGCGACCAGCTTCACGGCGATCGTGCCTGGACGCGGGCTCATCCGCATCCCGCTGTGACTCAACGGTCGACCGCGAGCCCGTCAACAATCCCGTGATCTTCGACAGGATCGACATCAGGCTCCAGGCTCCCATAGCGGTTCGGCGACGCCTTGCTCGTGGTTCTCGTAGCGCGCCATCACGAAGAGCGCGTCTGACAAGCGGTTGAGATAGGGAAGGACCGTCGGGCCGATCGTCTCGTCGCGGGCGAGCGTCGTGGCCTCGCGTTCAGCCCGGCGACAGACCGTGCGCGCGACGTGGAGCTGGGCCGCAGCGGGTGAGCCGCCCGGCAGCAGGAAGTTCGTGAGCGGGCCCACAACCTCGTTGAATTCGTCGATCAAGCGCTCGAGCTTCTCGATGTGGCGCGGCTCGACGGTCGGGACCGAATGGCGCGCCTGGCTGATGGCGGGCGTCGCGAGGTCCGCACCGAGGTCGAACAGCTCGTTCTGGATGAGTTGGAGTTCCGTCGTCAGGCGCTCGCACAGGCCGGTTGCGAGCGCGGTGCCGATCTGGGAGTTGAGCTCGTCGACGGTGCCGTACGTCGCGACGCGCTGCGAGTCCTTCGGGACGCGCTGGCCACCGCCAAGCCCGGTCATCCCCTCGTCGCCGGTCCTTGTGTAGATCTTCGTCAGGCGTGGCATACCGACATTGTCGCGCACCCGGCGGGGTGCGGGGTCCGCGCGTTCCGGATGCTGCTCCCCGGGCGCCGCGACGCCCCGATGTGCCTGCCACGCACCACCCGCGGCCCGAAGCCCGGATCCGAGCCTGGTTCCGGTCGGATTCGTGCCTGGGAGTCACCGACGGGCGCCGAGAACGTCTTTCAGAGGCATCGGCGACCGCTTCGACTGCCGAGTGGTGACTGGCAGGCACCAGGGCCGAGTTCCAGGCGGCCGCGGCTTCTCGCACGCTCCGCCGGGGCCCGCGCCACGCCCCTCGACCGTTTGCCGCTTTGGGCCACCCCTGCTACCATCCGTCGGTCATAGAAATGGAAGACATCACGTCACACGTCGTGTACGGAGGAACGAGTGCCGCTCGCGCGGGAAGAGAAGCAGGAGATCATCACCGGGTTTGCCACCAAGGAAGGTGACACCGGATCGCCGGAAGTCCAGGTCGCGCTCCTGACGGAGCGGATCAAGGAGCTGACCGGGCATCTCAAGAGCTTCCCCAAAGACAATCATTCGCGCCGCGGCCTCCTCAAGCTCGTCGGCCAGCGCCGCCGCCTTCTCGCTTATCTGATGAAGAAGGACAGCGCGCGCTACCGGATCGTCATCGGACGACTCGGACTCCGCCGCTAGGCGTCGCCGCCCAGGGGCCCCGGCACAGACCGGGGTCATGTCGCATCCGACGCCCATGGCCCAGTCGGCCGACCTGCCTGCAGGTCGTCGCCTCCTCCACGATCAAGGAGGAGTAGTTCCCTTGTCGCAGACATTCGAAACAGAGTTCGGTGGTCG
>JANMBS010000537.1:0-6282 GCA_031360525.1 Thermomicrobiales bacterium | reverse complement strand
TCCGGGCGACCTCGCGCGGGTCCCGAGGCTTCGCTGGCTCCAGGTCCCGTCGGCCGGCGTCGACCACCTGGCTGCCGACCCGCCGTGGCGGAAGGGCCTTGTGGTCACCAACGCGAAGGGTGTCTACGCCGTCCCGATCGGCGAGTACGTGAGCGGGATGATCCTACGCGTCCACCAGCCTGCCGCGGCCTGGAGCGCGGACCAGGTGGCTCATCGCTGGCCATCCGGCGAGCCCATCGTGATCGACTCCGTCCGGGGAAAGACGGCTGTCCTGGCCGGATACGGATCGATCGGCCGTGAGGTGGCGCGCCAGCTGTCGGCCCTCGGGATGCGGATCATCGCGGTCAAGCCACGGCCCGAGGCGCGCGACGACCCGTCCTACCGCGTCCCGGGGACAGGCGATCCCGACGGGTCGATCCCCGACCGGATCGTCGGCGCGGATCGGCTCATCGAGGCTGTCCGCGAGGCGGACGTCCTGGTCCTGACGATGCCGCTGACCGATGCGTCGCGTGGGGTCATCGGGCGCGAGGTCCTCGCCGCGCTGCCACGGCGTGCCTGGCTGATCAACGTCTCGCGCGGCGCGCTCGTCGACGACAGGGCCTTGCTCGAGGCGTTGCGGGCGGACCGCCTGTCGGGCGCGGTGCTCGACGTCTTCGGGGAGGAACCGCTCCCGCCGGACAGTCCTTGGTGGGACGTCCCGAACGTCATCGTCACCCCGCATGTGTCCGGCCAATCGTCGCTCTACTTCGACGACCTGGTCGTCGAGAACGTCCGGCGCTATCTCGCCGGTGTGCCGCTGCTCAACCCCGTCGACCCCGAGCGCGGATACTAGACGCCGGAGGAGGACCACATGAGTGATCCAAAGGAACCCGTGACCCGGCTCGGCCCCGAAAGCGGCGGCCGCCTGCCCGGGGAGGGCAACGTCCGTGCCTACCAGTGGGAGTGGGGACCCGACGACGCGCGCCGGCCCGGTCTGCCATGGATCGGCATCTTCTTGCTCGTCTTCGGGGCGCTGCTTCTGCTCCAGCAGGCATACCCGCAGTTCCGGGCGGTCGGTTCGGTCGTCGTGCTCGCGATCGGTCTCGCATTCATCGTGAAGTGGGCGATCGATCGCGGCACGGGTTCGCTCTATGCCGGGGCGATCATCACGGCCCTGGCCGTGCCGGGGTTGCTCAACGCGGCCGGGATCGATGCCAACGGGTTGAGCACCTTCAGCTTCGGCGTGGCGTTCCTGTTCATCGCCCTCGTCCGAGCGTTCTCGGGCGGTGGGGTCGGCTGGCAGCTCTGGTTCGGCGGCTTCCTGACCCTGCTCGGGGCGGTGAGCATCGCCGGCGCGTCGTTCGGCGGCTACATCGTGCCGATCGTGCTGGTCGCCCTGGGCCTGCTCCTGATCCTCCGCGGTGGGGCCGGAAGGATCCGCTAGCGCGAGGCGGCGTCGGCGACGACAGCGGCGTCGATCGACTCGGCCAGGACCGCGGCGATCTGCTCCATCTCAGGATCGGTGACGATGAACGGCGGCCCGAGCAGGATCGTGTCGCCGTCGACCCCGTTGGCGTTGCCGGTCCCCGAATAGAGCAGGACGCCTCGATCGCGAGCGGCCGCCACCACCGATTCGGTGATTCGGGCCGCGCGGGGGAACGGATCGCGGCTGGCGCGGTCGGACACGAGCTCGATGCCGACCATCAGGCCGCGGCCGCGGATCTCGCCGACCGCCGGGTGGGCGCCGAACGCGGCGGTCGCGAGAGCGATCAGCCGCTCCCCCTTGACCGCGCTGGCCTCGACCAGCGATTCGCTCTCGATGATGCGCAGGACTTCGCGGGCGACCGCGGCCCCGACAGGGGCGTGCGAATACGTGAACCCGTGGACGAAGCCCGAAGCAGGGCGCGTCACGGTTGCGTAGACCTCGTCGGAGGCCGCCACGAACCCGAATGGCCAGTAGCCTGACGACGCGCCCTTGGCGGTCACCAGGATGTCCGGGCGAACGCCCCAATGATCGAGTGCGAACCAGCGACCCGTCCGCCCGAAGCCGGTCATCACCTCGTCCGCGATGAGAAGGACGCCGTGGCGGCGACAGACCTCGGCGATGGCCGGCCAATAGCCCTCTGGCGGGACTGCGGCGGCCAGCGTTGCGCCGACGATCGGTTCCGCAACGAACGCGGCGACCGTCCCGGGACCGGCAGCGTCGAACGCCCTGTCCAGCTCGGCGGCGAGTTCTTCGGCGGTGTCCAGCGCGTCGGCCCCGGGCAGGCCGGCCCGGTATGGGTAGGCGGCCGAGACATGCCGGAATCGGCCGAGCCAACCCTCGTACGGACGGCGCAGTGGCTTGCGTCCGGACAGGTCGAGCGCCCCGAGCGTGTTGCCGTGGTAGCTCCCCCACCGGGCGAAGACGATGAGCCGGTCGGTCTCGCCGCGCGCGAGGTGGTAGGCACGGGCCAGCTTGAGGGCCGTCTCGATCGCCTCCGACCCGCCCGAGACGGGGTAGATCGCGGGGTCGTCGATCGGCAGGTGGACTCCGACCTCGCGCGCGTACGCCTCGAGCGGCTGCGTGGTGAACGCGCTGCCATGGGCGTAGGCGAGGCGCCCGGCCTGGTCGGCCATCGCCGCGGCGATCTCGCGCCGGCCGTGACCGACGTTCACGACGATCGCGCCGCCGGCGGCGTCCAGGTACTCGCGACCGTCGGCAGTCCGGATCGTCGAACCGGACGCTTCGATCGCGACGGGTGGGTCGGGGACCGTCGAGCGGCGGAAGACGCGGCCGGTGCTCACGGCCGCATCGTAGCGGACGGGACCCCTTTGGCCGGCGGGACGCCTAGCCCAGGTGGTTGGCGCGCATCTCGGCAGCGAGGACGTCGCGCACATCGGGATGGGCGATCCCGATCAGTGCGACCGCTCGGTCGCGCAGGCTCTTGCCGAACAGCTCGGCGACGCCCCACTCGGTCACCACGGTCCGCACGTGCGCCCGGGTCGTGACCACGCCCGCGCCCTCCTGGAGCGACGAGACGATCCGCGACCGACCGCCACGCGCCATCGACGGCAGGGCGATGATCGCCCGCCCCTCGGACGCGAGACCGGCGCCGCGGATGAAGTCCATCTGGCCACCGACCCCGCTGTAGAGGCGATGGCCGATCGAATCGGCCACGACCTGTCCGCTGAGGTCGACCTCGATCGCCGAGTTGATGGCGACCATCCGGCTGAACGAGCGGATCACGTGCGTATCGTTGGTGAAGTCGACCGGGCGCATCTCGACCATGGGGTTGTCGTCGACGAAGTCGTACAACCGCTTGGTGCCCATCAGAAAGGCCGTCACCAGCTTGCCCCGGTTGCGCTCCTTACGGGCTCCGGTGATCACGCCGGCCTCGACCAGGTCGACGATCGAATCAGTGAACATCTCGGTGTGGACGCCGAGGTCGCGCTTGTCGAGCAGGGCCAGCGCGGTCGCCGCCGGGATCGCCCCGATCCCGAGCTGGAGCGTCGCGCCGTCCGGGACGAGCTCGGCGACGTACTCGCCGATCCGCCGCTCGACGTCGCCGATCGGGCCGACCGGGTGCTCGTAGGGCGGGACGTCGCACTCGACCGCGAGGTCGATCTGCGAGACATGGATGAAGCTGTCACCGAGCGTGCGCGGCATCGCGCTGTTGAACTGGACGATGACCCGCCGGGCGGCGCGGATCGCCGCGTGCATCGCCTCCACCGACGTTCCCAGCGAACAGAAGCCGTGGGCATCGGGTGGCGTCGCGTTGACGAAGACGGCATCGAGCGGGAGCAGGCCGGCATCGAACAGCCGCGGGACGTCCGACAGGAAGGTGGGGATGTAGTCGGCCCGGCCATCGGCGATCGCGGCCCGCGCGTTGGGGCCGATGAACAGCGCCCGATGACGGAAGTGCGGTGCCATCTCCGGTGCGAGGTGCGGCCCCGGTCCCTCGCAGTGGAGGTGGACGACACTGACGGCGGCGAGTTCGGGTGCCCGCGCGACTAGCGCATCGAGCAGGACCGATGGGGTCGCCGCGGCACACTGGAGGTAGATCTGATGTCCGGACGCGATGCCGGAGACGGCGTCGGACGCGGTGACGATGCGCATCGGAGGAGTCTAGGGGCGCGCGGGTGCGGGCCGGGCGTGCCATCCGGCACTCCCCGGGGAACCGAACAGCCCGGACCGGTGTAGTTGGTACGGTTGAGCGCGGAGGCCACGCCTGGACGACGACGAACTGATCGACCGCGCCAAGACTGGTGATGTCGCCGCGTACGAGACGCTCGTCCGGCGCTACCAGGATCTCGCCATGCGCACCGCATATCTCGTCGCCCCGGAGGCCGATGCTGCCGATGCCGTCCAGGACGCATTCGTCAAGGCCCACGCGGCGCTCGGACGCTTCCGGGACGGCGCCCCGATCCGGCCGTGGCTTCTGCGGATCGTGGCCAACGAGGCCCGCAACCGGCGGCGCTCGGCGGATCGACGGGCCGGTCTGGCGCTCCGGGCCGCCATCGCGACGCCACATGACGAGATCGCTCCCTCCCCGGAATCGGCGGTCCTCGCCGGCGAGACGCGCGGCGAGCTGCACGCGGCGCTCGGTCGGCTTCGGGATGAGGAGCGCGAGGTGATCGGCGCCCGCTACTTCCTCGGCCTGTCGGAGGCGGAGACGGCCGAATCCCTGAAGATCCCGGCCGGGACGGTCAAATCGCGCACCGCCCGCGCGCTCGGACACCTGCGCGTCGCGCTCCGGGAACTTGACGGAGGTCCGCTGGATGGCTGACCAGCCGCTTCATCTCCGCCCCGACGGCGACCTCGAGGCCGCCCTGCGCACGTTCGGCGAGAGTGTCGCGTGGCCGGGCTCGTCGAGGGGCGATGGCCTGGACATCGCCGCGCTTGTCCGGGCACGGATCGAGTCCTCGCCACGGACCGTCGAGCGGGCACGGCCCCGCTGGAACTGGTGGCCGGCCAGGCGGGCGCTCGTGGCGGCCATCCTGGTCCTGCTCGTGCTCGCCGCTCTCGCCGGCGCCGCAGGCCTGGGCCTGCCGGGTCTGCGGCTGATCCTGGGTCCGGGCCCGGTCAGTCCTCCACCGAGCCTCGCGCCGAGCGCCTCACAGGCGGCCGGCGCGCCCCGTGCGTCTTCGGGGACGGGGGCGCCTGGTTCCACGATGGGCCTGGGCCAGCTGGCCCCGCTCGACGAGCTCGATGCCCGTGCGGGCTTCGACGTCGCGTGGCCGACCGACCCCGCGCTGGGACCCCCGGACGCCGCCTACATCGATTCGACGCTGGGCGGCCAGGTCGCACTCGTCTGGCGGTCGCGCCCCGGACTCCCCGACACCCTCGAGCCGGGCGTCGGCCTGATCGTCACGGCCTTCCGGGGCACGGCCGACGGCGGCTTCTACTCGAAGGCTCTCGGCAGTGGGACGAGGGTCGAGTCCGTTCCCGTCGGCGATGGCCGGGGCTTCTGGCTGACCGGCGATCCCCATTTCCTGTTCTACGAAGGACCCGACGGGTTCGTCCACGATCCCCGCCGCTGGGTCGGCGACGCCCTGCTCTGGACGCGCGGTGCGATCACCTATCGGCTCGAGACCTCCCTCGACCAGGGCGCGGCGATCACGTTCGCCGAATCGATGCCGTAGGGAACGCGGCGACGTTCGGCGGTGTCTGCGGGCCCTCGATCCCGCCCGTTATGCATCTGAGTCATCAAATCTGGGTTGGACACGCTTGGCCATGGATCGATCGTGTGGGATTCGACTCACGGCCACGCTCGTTCGAAGGGGTATTGATGACTGAGCTGCATATCCCCCGATCCGCGAGCAGGGAGTCCGCGACCGGCTCAAAGGAACCGGTCGACGACTGGCGGTGTATGGGGAGTACGCGGAGCAGATCCGCTCCACCCACGGAGGCCCCCGACATGTCGCCGAACGAGCACTCGACGCGGCCGTTGCGCCCGATCATCGCCATCCTGGCCGCCATCGCCGTCGTGGCCTGCACCGGCAAGGCGCCGCCCACCGTCGCACCGACGGCCACCACGGTGCGATCGGCTCCGCTCGCCTCCGCGACTCTCCCGACGTCAGATGATGCCGGGCTGGTGACCGGCCGCAGCGGGGAGGAAGGACTCCGGCTGATCCTCGCGGGCAGCGGCGAACGGATCCTCGCGTTGCCGGTCGGTGTCCCTGGTCGGAACTGGAGTCAGTTGCTCAGCGCCTCGTCGACCGGGACGTCGACGACCATCCGGGATCTAAAGCTGCCGGACCTCGAGTCATCGAGCCAGACGATCGACGGCAGGTGGCGGCTGCCGACCGTCGGCCTGGACC
>JANMBS010000502.1:0-3427 GCA_031360525.1 Thermomicrobiales bacterium | reverse complement strand
ATCGCCGGCCTGTGCGCCGGTAGCGACGTTGCCGATGAGCGCTCCGTTGAGGGTGGTCGGTCCCACGAGGATCGTGCCATCAAAGGTCGCGCAGTTGGTTCCGAGGGTCTTGACCTCGAACTGGAGCGTCGACCCGAGCACATTGGTCGCGGCGGAGACCATCGCGTAGCGCAGGGTCGCGGTGCCCGCGTTGGCGATCGTCAGGGCCTGCGTGTTCGCGTCACCGGGCATCATGTTGCTGACGGTGAAGGCCACGGCCGGGCTCGACGTGATGTCGATCGTGCCGGTCGCGAACGAGCCAGTCGAGGCGGCCGAGTCGGTGAAGATCGCGAGCGAGAAGACCCCGGCGCCCAGGGTGATCACGGTCAGGCTGAGGAGAGCGGCGAGGAGGCCGCGGCGTCGCCGGCGGACGCTGGGATCGGGCTGCGTCATTGGAACTTCCCCTAACTACTTGTCGGCATGAGTGCCGGATGAGAGCTGCTGGATGTCGGCCGGGCCGCGGTGACGAGGCGGTCCACTGCGTTTGAGAGCATTCAATCCATTTGGGGGGGCGTTCGATACGGGACGTATGGACCAGCAGCCCCAGAACCATGGTCCGGGAGGCTGCGCGCCGCCGTTAGTCCTGCTGAGGCTCCGAGAGACCGCTCGACGGCCGCATCGCCGGGCCATCTGCCGGCTGCGCGGCCCCGCCGAGTCGCTCGTCGTAGCGCCGATCGCGCCAGGCAAGGGCGGCCTTGAGACCATCGCGCCGGACGATCTCGTCCCATTCGCGCTGTTCAGGTGTATCGGCGGCGTTGATGATCGCCCCGAGATCGAGGCCGGCCTCGACAGCGAGGCGGAAGCCGGCGGCGTCCATCGCGCGGTTCAGCATCCGCTTTGTCGGGCCCATGACCTCGGGCGGTGTCCGCGCGAGTCGATCGGCCAGATCGTCGACCTCGGCCGCCAGCCGGCCTGCCGGGACGACCCGGTTGACCAGGCCGATCCGTTCCGCCTCGACGGCATCGATCAGGTCGCCGGTCAGCAGCAGCTCGCGGGTCTTCTTCTGGCCGATGAGATAAGGCATCAACAGCGTCACCGGCGCCGACCCGTAGCGGATCTCGGGTTCGCCGAGTTTCGTCCCTTCGGCGGCGACGACGAGGTCGCAGGCCATCGCCAACTCGAGCCCACCGGCTAATGCGTAGCCGTGGACCTGGGCGATCACCGGTTTCGGGCAGTCGAGGACGTGGAGGGTCGCCGCGACGTCGGCGGCCAGCAGCTCACGCCACTGCACCGGGCCGCCGATCCCGCCCTCTGCTTCCTCGGTCAGGTCGTAGCCCGCACTGAAGGCGCGTCCGGCACCCTCGATGACGATGACCCGCACGTCAGCGTCCGCCGCGGCGGCATCGATGGCGTCGGTCAACGCCCCGACGAGTTCGCTCGACAGCGCGTTGAGCTTCGCCGGCCGGTTGAGGGTCAAGCGGACGCCCCACGGCATCCGCGCCGTCAGGAGGACGGGATCGACGTCGGCGCTCATCGCGGTCGTCCGTCCAGGACGACCAGGGCATCGACGGCGAGCGCGCCGGCGGCCGTGGCGATGACCGGGTTGAGATCGACCTCGAGAACGTCCGGCCGATCGAGCCCGAGCCGGCCGAGGGCCACGAGCATCGACACGAGAGCCGCCCGGTCGACGGGTGCCCGGCCCCGGACCCCACGCAGGAGGCGCGCGCCGCGCAGGTCGTCGAGCATCGCGCCGGCCGATTCCTCGTCGAGCGGGGCGAGCCGGATCGCGACGTCGTCCAGGACCTCGGTCAAGGTCCCCCCGAGACCGACAAGCACGGCCGGCCCGAACTGCGGGTCGCGACGCAGGCCGAGGATCAGCTCGAGGCCATGCGGGGCCATCGGCTCGACGAGCAGACCGCGGACGGCGAGACCGTGGCGCCGGCCCGTTTCGAGCAAGCCAAGAGCGGCACTGTAGACCGCATCGTCGCCGCGCAGACCCAGCGCGATCCCGCCCAGATCGGTCTTGTGGACGAGCCCGACGGCATCCAGCTTGAGCGCGACCGGCCGGCCGATCCGGCGCGCGGCCGCCACGGCCGTCGGGGCGTCGTTGACCGCGACCGCCTCGGTCACGGCGATGCCGGCGCCGGCCATGAACGCGAGGCTCTCGCGTTCGGACAGGGCGATCGAGGCACGGGGCGGGGCGGGGGCGGCGGCCGGGTCGGCGCCGTACGACGTGCGGTCCGCGGCGAGCGCCGGCCAGCCCGTCCGCCATGGGCCGCCGCCGATCCGGGCGGCGTGGCGCGCCTCCCAGTCCGCGACCTCGGCGATCGCCCGGAACGCCTCCATCGCCCCGCGCAGCAGCGGCGCCCCGTGCCCGGCACCGTCGAGCAGCCCCTTCGTCTCGGGCGGCGGTTCGCCGGACGTCAACGAGACGTAGACCGGAAGGATCGCCGGCCGCTCTCCGGTCGCCGCCAGGAGGGCGCCGGTGACCTCGTTGGCAGTCGCGACCTCGGACGGGAGCGAGCGATACGGGAAGTCGTGGACGAGGACGAGGACGTCGTACGCGTCGGAGGCCGCCATGGCCTCGAACGCGGCGCCATACGCCGTCGCCGGGTCGGCGGCTCCCCACGGGTCGAGGGGATTGCCGATGTAGCCCATCGTCGGCAACGCCTCGAGGATCGCGCCGCGCGCCGACGACGGGATCGGGGGCAGCTCCACCCCGGTACGTGGCACGAGGTCGGCGATCAGTGACGCCTCGCCGGTCGAGACCGTCACCACGCCGGTCCGCCCGCGACCGACCCGCCGGCCCGTCCTGCGGACGCCCTCCACCAGCTCGGCCGTCTCGAGCAGTTCGTCGAGGTCGCGGCAGCGGATGACCCCGGCGGCATCGAGCGCCGCATCTGTGACCCGGGTCTCGCCGGCGAGCGACCCGGAATGGGCGATCGCCGCGGCCTGCGCCTGGTCGCTCCGCCCCACCTTGACGGCCATGATCGGCTTGCCCAGCTCGAGCGCCCGGTCGGCGAGGGCCAGGAACCGCTCGGGCCGCTTGAAGCCCTCAACGAAGAGGATGACGGAGCTCGTCTCGGGATCGTCCAGGCAGTAGCCGAGGTAGTCGCAGATGTCGAGGACGACCTCCGAGCCGCAGCTGATGATCCGCGAGAAACCGACCCGCGAGCCCGAGTGCACGAACGCGTCCGTCACCGAGCCGGACTGCGCGATCCCGGCCACCCCGCCGCGCGGCAGATACGGCGAGACGTCGCCGATATAGGTGGCCGCGTTGGCCGTGAGGTCGATCACGCCCATGCAGTTGGGGCCGACGAGGGCAAGTCCGTGTTCGCGGGCGATCCGGGCCACGTCCGCCTGCATCGCGGCTGCCGCCTCGCCACCCTCCACCACTCCCCCACCCGGGATGATCACGGCCGGGACGCCGGCCGCAGCTGCCGCCTGG
>JANMBS010000458.1:0-1586 GCA_031360525.1 Thermomicrobiales bacterium | reverse complement strand
CGGCATCGAGCATCGCCGTCGTTCTGCGCCCTTCCTCGCCCGAGACCAGGGGGTCGCGGGCATCTTCGATCGCCGCGACGAGGTCCTCGAGCTGCCGGGCATAGGCGCGCAGGCGGACCGGGTCCGAGGCATCCATCGGGTCGAACGGCGCCTGCTCGGCGACCACCTGCCAGCCGTCGACGTCGCCGAGCCGGACGACGGCGTACGGGTCGAGCTCGATGATCCCCAGCGAACCGACGATCCGCCACGGCCAGGAGGGGTGGATGCCGGGTGGCGGGAACTCGTAGCTCATCAGGATCTGGGCCAGCACGCCGGAGGTCATCTCGTACGTCACGACCGCACTCTGGCCGACGTTCGGGGGCTCGCCCGAGAAGTTGGTGATCCGGGCGAACGCCAGTTCGCCGTCGGCGCCGCTGAACCAGCGCAGGAGGTCGCAACTGTGCGCACCCCATGATGCCCAGGCCGTCTGCTGGTGCGGGTCGAGCTTCCATTCGTCGCCGCGGGCGGCCAGGTCCCACCAGCCCACCTCGGCGCCGGTCAGCTGGATCATCCGGACCTCACCGATGGCACCCTCGTCGATGAGCCGCTTGGCGGCTACCGGGGCGTCGCGGAAGCGATGCTGCGAGACGACCGACAGCCGCACCCCGGCGTCACGGCAGGCGGCGACCATCTCGGCGCATTCCGAGGCCGACTGGGCCATCGGCTTCTCGACGAGGACGTGGCGTCGGGCCTTGGCGGCCTGGAGCGCCTGGACGAGGTGCCCCGCGGGCGGCGTGGCGAGCACCACGGCGTCGATGTCGTCGCGTGCCAGGAGGGCGCCGAGGCTCGGCTCGAGCAAGACCCCCAGGTCGGTCGCCAGCGCCTCGGCCCGCCGGCCACCGGTGACCGCGACCAGCTTGGTCCCCGCGGCGTGGTTGGCGGCGACCTCTGCCCAGGTGCGGCCCATGAAGCCAGAGCCGACGATGCCGATCCGGACCGTCATGCGACCGGCGCCGGCTGCCGATCGAAGAAGTCGATGCCGGCCGTCCGGCAGTCGTCGATGAACTCGTACAGCCCCTCATCGGTATTGTGAAGGCCGGGGATCCCGGCGGTGATCCGGTCGAACCCGAGCTCGCGCCAGGCGGCCAGCTCCTCGGCGCGCGTGCCGACGGCGGCGACCCGCGCGGGGTCCTGGTAGGCCAGCTCGTGGGGCTCGGCAAAGCGCTGGCCGCCGGTCACCTTGAGTTCCTTGTAGCGCATGATCTGGTTGGTCCCGCAATTGAGCTCGACGGTCGACGGATCGCGACCGATCTCGGCGCAGCGCTCGGCGAAGACCTCGAGCAGCGGTGGCACCTCGTCGGGAAAGACGTTCAGGTTGAGCTCGTCGCAGTAGCGGGCGGCCAGCCGGAACGTGTAGTTCTTGCCGTGACCCCCGATCAACAGCTTGATCCCCGGCGCACGGGCCGAGCGCGGACTGTTGGCGATCTCCTCGACCCGCGCGTATGTGCCCTCGAACGTGAAGCGCGGCTCGTCCTGGCGGGTGGCGCGCCAGATGATCTCGAAATGCTCGGACAGCCACTCCATCCGGTCCTTGAGGCCCGGGTAGG
>JANMBS010000450.1:0-2615 GCA_031360525.1 Thermomicrobiales bacterium | reverse complement strand
GGTAGACTCGGACCGTCAGCGAGGCGGTCGGATGGTCGCGCGTCGTCGATGGGGTGACCCGTCGAGGGCGTGAGGAAAGTCCGAGCTCCGCAGCGCAGGGTGGCGGGTAACGCCCGCCCGCCGTGAGGCGAGGACCAGTGCCACAGTGACGATGCCGATCGGCGGCGCAAGCCGCCGTTCGGAGTGAAACGGGCAAACTCCACCCGGAGCAAGGCCAAATAGGAGGGCGCACCCATCGACGGGAAACCGCCGGTGGGGGAAGAGGTGCGCTGCCCAGCCCTCGGGTCGGCCGCAAGAGCCGTCGGGCGACCGACGGCCCCAGATGGATGGCCATCCCCGGCGTGCGAAAGCCCGGCGGGACAGAACTCGGCTTACAGACCGCCTCGCTGACGCTCTAGCTAGTCCTCATCCGGCCTGAAGATGTGGGGGGCGACGCAGGCGTTGCAGATCGGTGTCGCGGCCTCGAGGTCCCCGAGCGGGATCGGGACCTTCCGGTCCGGGTAGAGGCATTCCACGTCGTAGACGCGCTGGGCGCCCATCTCGACATTGATCAGGCGCCGGAACGTGCAGCGCTTGATACGGTGCGGCGCCAGGTGAAAGGCGTCGGGCTGGGGCGGGACGACCGGGAGCGGGAGGGCCATGTTCTGGGGCCTGGAGCCTCTGCTTGGTGCGTCGAACGGATGATCGGTCGACTCTGGCGGCGGAGCCTAGCACCGGCCGTGGCGTCACGGCAACACGCGAAAGGTACTAGACTCCGCGCCGTTCCACCCACGGCGGTAAAGGGAGCGCGCGTGTACGACGATCCCTCGACGGGCCAGCCATCGAGCTTCTTGCCCGATCCGGACAACCGGGCCGCCCCCGCCTCGATCGATAGCGCGCGCTCGCAGCTCCCGCTGGGAGACCACTCGACTGCCGACCCGATCTGCCCGTTCCTGCGTGCCGTCGCCGATGGCGAGGCCCTCGGTCCGCCGCTTGACACCCCGGATCCGGCCAACCGCTGCGTCGCCCTCCACGAGCCGGTCCCGCAGTCGCTCCGGCAGCAGGAACTCGTCTGCCTGTCGACCGCCCACGTCAATTGCCCGCGTTACCTGCGCGGATCGGTCGGTCTGGTCGCGCCGGTGGAGCCGGTGGAGCCGGTGGCCGCGCCGGCCCGGACCGTCACGCCGGCGATCGCCGCCGCGCTCGCGCTGTTCGGCCTGGCGTTCGTCGTGTCCGTCGGCTTCGTCGTGGCGACGGGCGGGCTTATGCTGACGGCCGCGGCCCCGACATCGAGCCCCGGCGGCGCCGTCCTTGACGAGGTCGACACCGGGTCGCCGAGCCCGATCGCGACGTCTGGGCCCACGGTCGAACCGACGCCGGCGCCCACGTCGACAGCGACGGCCACCGCAAGCCTGAGTCCGTCCCCGACGCCGGAACTGACTCCCGAGCCGACCCCGAACGCGACGCCCGAACCGAAGCCCACCTCCGACCGCTTCGCGCTTCTGAGGCCCTGCCCCAAGACGCCCCACTGCTACATCTACGTGGTGCGCTCGGGCGACAACCTGTTCAGCATCGCGAGGTATTTCGGCGTCCCGCTCAAGACCGTCGAGGCCATGAACCCATGGACCCAGAACGGCCTGGTCGCCGGACGCGACCTGCGGATCCCGACGCCGACTCGCTAGGGGAGTCACCACCGGGATCCAGCCCGGCCGGGGTCTCGCGCCGACAACTCGCCGTGCGATCGCGCTCGAACTGCGCCGATCCGGTCGAGCGGGTCGGGAGGGCCACTTCTGCCCGATGGTGCCCAGGCCGTAGGACTCGGGTCAGATCCATGGTCAGCGCCCCAAGTCGACCCTCCCACGCCCCCGCTCGGCCAGGCGAGGACCCACCCGTACGGATTCCTTCTTGACGTAGAGCGATTCGGGCCCCAGAATGCATCGAAGTGGCACAAAGTGGTGAGAAGTGGGGAATCCCAGACCCACCCGCCGAAGCCACCCGACGCATCAGGGGTTGACCCGACGGTGTTCACCGGCGAGTACCGGCACACGGTGGACGACAAGGGACGGATCGCCGTCCCGGTCAAGTTCCGCGCGCAGCTCGACCCGGGATCGATGGTCTCGGGTTGGCTCGACGACTGCCTCGCGATCCACACCAAGGCCGGCTGGGACGCCCTGTCGGCCAAGGTCGCGGCGCTGCCGATCACCGATCAGAAATCCCGTCTCTTCCAACGCTTCGTGTTCTCGCACGCGGTCGAGGCGGAGATGGACAAGCAGGGCCGCGTCCTGCTTCCGGCCTACCTGCGCGAATCCGTCGGCCTGGCCGGCGAGGCCGTGCTGGTCGGGTCACGCGATCACGCGGAGATCTGGGCACCGGACCGGTGGGACTCCTACCGCAAGGCGCTCGACGACCCGCAGGAGCTGGCCAAGGCCTTTGAAGGCCTGGGGATCTAGCTCCGGACCATATGCGCTTCCAGGATCCGCTCGGGATCCGATTCGTTCAGGGATGGAGGAAAGATGGACGAAGGGCACCTGCCGGTGCTGGTGGACGAGGTCATCGAGATGCTCGCGCCTGCTCCCGGCAGCCTTCACATCGACGCCACCCTGGGCGGCGGTGGGCACACCGAGCGGATCCTGGAG
>JANMBS010000425.1:0-2854 GCA_031360525.1 Thermomicrobiales bacterium | reverse complement strand
CGCGCTGCCCGCGTCATCGGACAGCTGACCGGGGCGCTGACGCTCCTCAAGGGCCTCCCGCTCGCCTACCAGCGCGACCTCCAGGAGAGCGTCGCTCCGCTGTTCGACGCCGTGGAGGTCTTCGGGACCTCGCTCCGGGTGATGGTCGGCCTGATCGAGACGCTGACCGTGGACGGCGACCGGATGCGGGCCGCGGCCGGCGAGGGCTACACCACTGCCACGGCTGTCGCCGACACGCTCGTCCGGCGGGGCGTGGCATTCCGGTCGGCCCACCACATCGTCGGTTCACTGGTCGCGCAGGCGGAGGCCCAGGGGATCGCCTTGGACGAGGTCTCGGACGCAGCGATCCGGTCAGCCCTGGCCGGGAGCGACGACCCGACGGCCGTCGCCCTCGCTGACGAGCCCAAGATCGGCGACGACATCCGGGCCGCCGCCTCGATCGACGGCGCGCTCGCCTCGTGCGACGTCATCGGTGGGACGGCGCCGGGACGCGTCGCGGCGGCTCTGGCCGCGGCCAGAGAGCGTCTCGACCGGAGCTGACCTGCGCCTTGTGAGGTGGTGGGCTCGCTCGAAGGAGCCCTTACATCTCCGTCGTCGAGCAGATCGCCACATCCCGGACGAGGTGCGGATCGCGCGCCCAAGGGGTCGCGATGATGACGTGGAACTGCGCGTCGGACCGCCCGTGGTCGGTCTCGAGGGTGGGCAGCCACATCTCGGGGAGCTGCCCCGCGAACTCGAACGACTGTGCCCCACCACCGAACTCGCCCTCGCCGGCCAGCTTGCCGACCCATACCGTGATCGTCTCGTCGCGGCCGCCGCTGACCGTGACGTCAGCCTTGACCCGCAACTCCAGCCGGACCTCCTGGACCTTGCGGGACTCGCCCATCTCGAGGTCGAGGCGGCCACGGAACGGCGAACCGACGCACAACGGCGACGGATCGAGCCAGATCGAGCCGCGGATCCCGTCGGCCTCGCCCTCGGCCGCCGGATAGAGCGCGAACTCGGCGACCGTCACGACGCCGGCACGAAGCAGCGCGGTCGGCTGGAGGATGAGGATCGGCATCGCGACGGCCGGGTCGAAACCCCGCACGTCGAGGTTTGCCTCGAGCGTCCAGTCGACACGCAACTCCGTCCCCTGGAACGTCGCCGGCCCGAGCCCCGGCACGGGCAGCTGGAACGGGAACTCGCGCGTCTCGCCGGCGCCCACGGCGAGTGGCCCGGACAGGGCGATCGGCACGCTCGGCAGGTCCTCGGTTCCCGTCCGCGTCTCGGTCCGCGAGTGGCCCTGTCCGTCCGTGGTCGTCACGTCGTAGCGCCAGGTCTCGGTCCCGTGCAGCGTCACGCGCGCTCCGCGGAACTCGCCGCCCGACGACGTCGTGATCACCAGCCGCCCGGCCACCAGCCGGCCCGGCAGGACCCGGTCAAGCTCGAGCTCAAGCCGCAGCTCGAATGGGCCACCACGGTTCGTCGCGACAACGGTCATCGTCGGGCCATCATGACAGGGCGGCAGCATCCCCCGGCCGCGTACCATCGCGCCATGCTGGACGAGGCGACGATCGCGAAGGCGCCCAAGGCGTTGCTGCACGACCATCTCGATGGGGGACTGCGGCCGGCGACGGTCATCGACCTGGCGGCCGAGCACGGCTACGAGGCCTTGCCGACGACGAACGTCGACGATCTCGCCGCCTGGTTCCGGCGCGGCGCGGACCGCAAGAGCCTCGAGCTCTATCTCGAGACCTTCGACCACACATTCGGTGTCATGCAATGGCCCGACGCGATCGCCCGGGTCGCGGCCGAGTGCGCCGAGGACCTCGCCGCGGACGGCGTGGTCTATGCCGAGGTCCGGATGGCGCCCGAGTTGTGCACGGAACGTGGCCTGACGCTGGACGAGGCCGTCGCGGCGATGCTCGAGGGCTTCCGCATCGGCTCCGGCCGGGCCGCCGACGCGGGCCAGCCCATCGTCATGAAACTGCTCGTCACCGCGATGCGCCAGGCCGCCCGCTCGGTCGAGGTCGCCGAATGCGCGGTCCGCTGGCGGGACGCCGGCGTGGTCGGCTTCGACATCGCCGGTCCCGAGGCCGGCTACCGCCCAACTCGCCATCTCGACGCCTTCGAGTACGTCCGGCGAGAGAACTTCCATATCACGATCCACGCCGGCGAATCGTTCGGGCTGCCATCGATCTGGGAGGCGCTCCAGTGGTGCGGAGCCGAGCGCCTCGGCCACGGCGTCCGGATCGTCGACGACATCACCGTCCGCGACGACGGCTCGGTCGAACTCGGCCGGTTGGCGGCCTTCGTCCGCGACCGGCGCGTCCCGCTCGAGATGTGCCCGAGCTCGAACGTCCACACCGGCGCCGCGCCATCGATCGCCGAGCACCCGATCGACCTGCTCCGTCGGCTGCGCTACCGGGTCACCCTCAACACCGACAACCGCCTGATGAGCGGCGTCTCGATGTCGAGCGAGTTCGCGGCCCTGGACGCCGCGTTCGGCATCGGCCTCGGCGAGATGGAATGGCTGACGATCAACGCCATGAAGAGCGCGTTCGCCCCGTTCGACGAGCGGCTGCGGATCATCAACGAGGTCGTCAAGCCCGGCTACGCCCGGCTCCGTGCCGAGGAAGCGCGGGTCGTCATCGGCTGAGCGCGAGACTCAGAAGATGCCGAGCGCCAGCCGGATGTGCGGCGATTCGAGTGCAAGGCCGAGCACGACCGCCGCGATGATGCCCCCGCTCCCCAGCAGGCGGAGCACCAGCGGCGGCCGGTCGGCTCCGCGGTATCGGAGGTACCACCAGCCCAGGGTGGCGACCCCGCTGACCAGAAGGGCGATCCCGACCGGGCGCAACTTCACGTCGAG
>JANMBS010000372.1:0-3734 GCA_031360525.1 Thermomicrobiales bacterium | reverse complement strand
CGATGCACTGCGCTTCGGCGACCCGGCGGACGTGCGGACGCGCCACCTGGTCGATGGCGTGATCAGGGGAGTCGGCGGCTACGGGAACTGCGTCGGCGTCCCGACGGTCGGCGGCGAGCTCGTCTTCGACCCGAGCTACACGGGCAACCCGCTTGTCAACGTCATGGCCATCGGCCTTCTCGAGGAGCGGCTGCTGACGCTCGCGGCCGCGCCCGGGCCAGGCAATCTCGTAGTCCTCTACGGCTCGGCGACAGGGCGCGACGGCATCGGTGGTGCGTCGGTCCTCGCGAGTGCGACATTCACGGACGATGACCCGTCAAAGCGCCCGTCGGTCCAGGTCGGCGACCCGTTCGCCGAGAAACTCCTCATCGAGGCGAGCCTGGAACTCATCGAAGGCGGCCTGGTCGAGGGTCTCCAGGACCTCGGGGCCGGCGGGATCACGTGTGCGACCTCGGAGACCGCGGATCGGGCGGGGACCGGGATCGTGGTGGACCTCGATGCGATCCCGCGGCGCGAACCCGGCCTCGAGCCGTTCGAGGTGATGATCTCGGAGTCGCAGGAGCGGATGTGCGCAGCGGTCCTCCCCGAGCACTGGGAGGCGGTCCGCGAGGTGTGCGAGCGGTGGGGTCTGCCGGTCGCTGTCATCGGACGGGTCACCGCCGACGGCGACATCACCGTCGTGGCGGGCGGTCTCGACCCCGATGGCCGGCGTGCATCGGGCGCCCGCGAACTGGCGCGCATCCCGGCCCGTGCCCTGACCAGCGACGCGATCGTCCACCGTCGGATCGCGGCAGCCCCGATGCACCAACGTGATGCCGCGGCTTCGGGCGCACCGGATTCGGTCAGTGACCGTCTCCCAGAGCGCGGGATGGACCCCGGCGCGGTCCTCCTGGCACTGCTCGGCTCTGCGAACCTGGCCTCGCGCCACGCCGTCTTCCACCAGTACGACTCGACGGTCGGGGCCGACACGGTCGCAGGACCAGGTCGTGGCGCCGCGGTCCTGCGCGTCAAGGGCACGACCAAGGCGCTCGTGGCCACGACCGACGGCAACGCCGCCGTCGGGGCCTACGACCCGTGGCTCGGGGCGGCCCTCGCTGTCGCCGAGGCGACCCGCAACGTCTCGATCACGGGGGCGCGGCCGCTCGGCGTGACGAATTGCCTCAACTACGGTGACCCGACCCGGCCCGAGGCGTTCTGGCAGCTGTCCGAGGGCGTCCGCGGCCTCGCCGACGCGTGCCTCGCGCTCGGCGTGCCGGTCACGGGCGGCAACGTGTCGCTGTACAACGAGTCGGGAAGCGGCCCGATCGCGCCGACCGCGGAGATCGGGGTCGTCGGGTTGCTCGACGATGTGGCGACACTGGTGGGTCCGGCGTTCGCGCTGACCCACGATGCGATCCTGATCGTCGGGGAGGCCGTGCCGGGGCTGGCCGGCTCCGCCTACGCAGATCTTGCCGGCACCGCCGCGGAGGACGACCCGCCGGCGCTCGACCTCGTGCGCGAGGTGGCCCTCCAGGCCTTCGTCCGCGAGGCGATCGCCCGCGGCCTGGTGGCGTCGGCGCAGGACATCTCGGGCGGCGGGCTTGGGGTCGCCCTCGCGGAGTGCGCCATGTGGGGCGAGAAGGGCGCGTCCGTCCGGATCCCGGTCGCCCATTCGCCGGCCGTCGACCTGTTCGGCGAGAGTCCGTCGCGGCTGGTCCTGACCTGCCGGCCACGCTACGCCGCGGCCCTGGAGCTGCTGGCCCGCCAGCACGGCCTGCCGATCGAGACGATCGGATCAGTCGGTGGAGACCGGCTTCTGATCGAGCTCGTCATGGCCGGCGCCATGGGCAACGCCGAGGACCGCGGTGGAAGCGTCGCTGACGCTCTCGAGGTCCCGCTCCGCGACCTGCGGCACGCGTGGGATCAGGGTCTCTCGCGGGCCCTCGGCTGGGAGGGCTGACGGCATGTGCGGCGTCTTCGGCGTAGTCCTGCCAGGCGCTGACCCGACGGAGGCCGCCTCGATCGCCGCGCTCGGGCTGTTCGCTCTCCAGCATCGCGGCCAGGAGTCGGCCGGGCTGGCGGTCAGCGACGGGGAACAGCTGATGCTCTACAAGGACCTCGGGATGATCAGCAACGTCCTCGACGAGCGACGCCTGCCGAGCCTCAGGGGTCAGCTCGCGATCGCCCATTGCCGCTATTCGACAACGGGTTCCACGATCTGGGAGAACGCCCAACCGACATATCGGCTCGGTCCGCGGCGTGCCCTTGCCATCGGCCACAACGGCAACCTCATCAACACCCGCGAGCTGCTCGAGCAACTCAGGGGAGGCAGGGCTCGCCTGCCTGCCTCGACCGACACGGAGCTGCTCACCGCGCTTCTCGCCGACGAGCCAGCGGCCGATACCGTCGAGGCGCTCCGGCGGGTCCTGCCACGCGTCCGCGGTGCCTACAGCCTGGTGATCCTCGACGAGCGGCGGGTCATCGGCGTTCGCGACCCGTTCGGGTTCCGGCCGCTGGTCCTCGGCCGGCTGCCGCGCACCGCGACCACGGACGCCGACGACGGTCTGTGGCACGGCGACGACGCCGATGCCGGCTGGTGCCTCTCGTCAGAGACCGCGGCTCTCGACATCGTCGGTGCCGAATACGTCCGCGACGTCCAGCCGGGCGAGATGGTCATCCTCGAGCCGGGCCAGGCGCCGCGGTCCGTCCGCTTCGCCCAGGCGACCCCGGCGCTGTGCGTTTTCGAGCTGATCTACTTCGCCCGCCCGGACTCGTACATGGAGGGCCGCAACCTCTACGAGGCGCGTCGCAAGATGGGGATGCAGCTGGCGATGGAGCACCCCATCGACGCCGACCTGGTGATGCCCGTGCCCGACACCGGTGCGCCCGCCGCGGCCGGTTTCGCCGAGGGATCCGGGCTCCCGTACCGCGAGGGGATGTACCGCAACCGCTACGCCGGCCGGACGTTCATCCAACCCTCGGCCGGGCTGCGCCATCGCGGCGTGACGATCAAGCTCAACCCGCTCCGCGAGGTGGTCAACGGCAAGCGCCTGATCGTCGTCGACGATTCGATCGTCCGTGGGACGACGACCAAGCGAATCGTGGAACTGCTGCGCAAGGCCGGCGCGACCCAGGTGCACGTCCGGATCAGCGCCCCGCCGATCTACCACCCGTGCTTCTACGGCATCGACACGCAGATCGAGACCGAGCTGATCGCCTCGACCCACAGCGAACCCGAGATCCGCGAGTTCATCGGCGCCGATTCACTCGGCTACCTGTCGATCCGCGGCGTGCTCGCCGCACTCGAGCTGCCCTACGAGCGTTTCTGCTTCGCCTGCTTCGACGGGCACTACCCGGACCCCGTCCCGTACGACGCGGCCAGCCGCAAGTTCGTACTCGAGGAGCCCGTCCCGGGGCTGGCCGGATGACCGGCACGAGGGGTGCAACGGGGCGAAGCGCCTACCGCGCCTCTGGCGTCGACGTGGCGGCCGGGGAGCGCGCCGTCGATCTGATGCGGAGCCACGTCGATTCGACCCATCGGCGGGAGGTCGTCGGAGGCCTCGGTGGCTTCGGTGGCGCGATCGGGATCCCGGCGGGCTACCGAGAGCCGTTGCTGGTCGCCTCGACGGACGGGGTCGGGACGAAGACCGCCATCGCCGCCGCGCTCGGGCGTTTCGACACGATCGGCATCGACCTCGTCGCGATGTGCGCCGACGATGTCGTCTGCTGCGGGGCCGAGCCGCTCGCCTTCCTCG
>JANMBS010000357.1:0-2454 GCA_031360525.1 Thermomicrobiales bacterium | reverse complement strand
CGCCCCGCGCGCTTGGCTGCAAGATGTGCTGAGTCTGCTGCCCGTAAGAGCCCGCGGCCGTCGGCTTCTTCGACAAGGCTGGCGACGCCAGCCGAGACCGTGATCGGGACGACCCGGCCGTCGACGAGCTCGGCGCCCGACGCCGCGACCGCGCGGCGGATGCGTTCGGCCGCCTCGACCGCGCCGTCGCCATCAGTGGACGGCGCGATCACGACGAACTCCTCGCCGCCGTAGCGGACCAGCACATCACCCTCGCGGGTGGCGCCGCGGATCGCGGTTGCGACCCGCCGCAGGACCGCGTCGCCGACCGCGTGCCCGTACTCGTTGTTGACAGCCGAGAAACGATCGAGGTCGAGCACGATCAGGCTCAGCTCCGTGCCGGCTCGACGGGCGTTGGCGTGGGCTGTCTCGACCGCCTCGTCGAAGAACCGTCGGTTGAGCAGACCGGTCAGCGGGTCGCGCAGGGCGGAGTCCGCGACCTTGGCGTGGAGGTCGGCGTTCTGCAGCGCGATCGCCACCTGGGCGGTCAACAGGTCCGCGATACCGTATTCCAGCTCGGTGAAGGTCCGCTCGGCGCCGATCCTGGTGATCAACAGAACGGCCGCGATCTCGTTGCCGACTTCGATCGGCAGGGCCATCGCGGCGTGGGGCGTCGTGCCGCCGGGTCGTCCGGCCAGGTACTCCGCTGGCCATGACGCGACCTCATGGAGCCCGATGATCCGCTGGCGCGACGCCAGGGCGCGAGCGACGAACCCCTCCCTCGGCAGGGCGACGGACCCCATCGCCTCCCCAGGAAACCCTTTGCCGGCCTCGAGCCGGAACACGCCGTCGGGCTGGCGCGAGACGAGTGCCACCACATCCGCCCCGAGCAGTTCGGCTACCGCGTCGACGATCGACGCCACCACGCGTGGTCGATCGAGGTCGGCGACGAGCGATCGGCTGACCGCGAGGACTCGTTCGATCGCGTGCAGTCGGTCGCGTCGCTCATCGTCGAGCCTGGCTGACCGGAGGGCCGCCGACAACGCGTGAACGACCATCTCGGCAAGCGCGACCTCCGACGGCCCGATCGGGTGCTCGAGCGTCCCCTCGAAGTTGACGACCCCGAGCAACTCACCGCTGTGGACCACCGGCGCCGCGACCTCGCTCCGAACGTCCTCTCGTGCCGCACGGTAGTCGGGATCGGCGAGGACGTCCGCGACGAACTGGGTCTGCTGCGACTCGGCGGCTCGTCCGATGATGCCGACGCCGATATCGATGACGTGGATCGGGGTCGGGTAGCCGGCGACGCCGACCATCGTCAGCCTGGCGCCACCGGTCGGCAGGTACATCGAGACGAGGGTGATACGGAATTCACGCGCGATGTCGTCGACGACCGCCTGGATCACTTCCTGGACCGGTTGGGATCCATCGAACCGGGCGACGATCCGGTTCACACGCTCGAGGGCGTCGACCCGTTGCCGGTTGCGGGCGGACAGCCGCGTCGCCCGCGACTCGGCATCCGTGGCGACACGAACGACGATGGCCATCCCGGCCGGGGCTAGCAACGTGACGATGATCCCGATCGCGTACTGGTCGGCGACCACGTCCTGCAAGTGCAGCGCGCTCGCGACTTGCGAATGGGCGATGAAGAGTCCGATCGAGGCCCCGGACAGCATCGCCGCCGCGATCGGGAACCCGGGCGTCATCGCAGCGAACGCCATCGCCAGGACGATCAGTGGCGCGGCCGCGGGGCGCCCCAGGGTCGTCACGTCGGCGGGACCGGCCGCGATCGCCGCAACCAGGAGGGCGAACGGACCGAGACCCAAACGGACCGCCCGAATGGAACCGACGCGGGGTGCGACACGGCTCCATGCGACCGACCCGATCACGATCGTGGCCGGGATCGTCAGCAACAGGAGGGTGTCGAACTCCTTGCTGTACGGATCGATCCGGGTGCCCAGGAGGCCGAGGAGGGCCATCGTCGCGAAAGTGATCGACGCCCAGCGCAGTTCGACCACGCCGCGCTCGCGGAGCCACAGCGTCCGCGCGAGGCGCCCCGTGACGGGTGCCATGTGACGGATCCGGCGCGTGTGGAGGGGCAATCCCACGATCCGTCTCGCGAAAGCCCCGGTCGGCGTGGACATCCAGCCCATCGTGACGAGCGGATGCCCGTGACGCAGTGACCCGTCGGGACTATACCGGACCGCCATTCGACTGCCACGAGGAGCCGCTCGTCGCTCGGCTATACTCCGCCGGATATCCAACCTGCATACTCGTTATGCATTCGAGACAGAGGTGCACCTTGTCGTCGGGCACGTCGCGGATCGCCGGGGATCGGCCGGTCCCGCACATCGTCACGGAGCTTCCGGGGCCGAAGGCCCGCGCCCACGTCGAGTTCGATGAAACGTGGACCTCGCCGAGTCTCCCGCGGGCGTACCCGATCGTCCCGGTCCGTGGCGACGGCCTTGTCGTCGA
>JANMBS010000299.1:0-1847 GCA_031360525.1 Thermomicrobiales bacterium | reverse complement strand
CGTCCCCGCCACGGCATCGGCAGGGTGGCGCACGATCCGGCCATCGTCGGTCCGGCGGACGATCGCGTAGCCGCGGTCGAGCGTGGCCTGTGGCCCGAGTACCGCCAGGGCAGCCGCAGCAGCGGCCAGCGACGACCGGGCGGTCGCCACGCGACGGACGGCGAGCCCGTCGAGCACATCGCTGTGACCGAGACGGACACGATCGCGCCCGAGCCGGCCGGGCAGTGTCGGACCGAGCCGGGCGCCAACCTGCTCCACGCGACGCCGGCGCCCCGCGAGTTCGCCCGAGATCGCGCGCGTCGCCCGATCGAGCGACAGGCCGACCCGCTCGCGGGCAGTGGCGAGTTGGGCGACCGGGCTGAGCCGGTCCAGCGCACGGCGTTCGGCGATGACCTCGCGAGCCGTCGTCCGCAGGCGCATCGTGACCGCCCCGTCCAGACGCCGCCCGCCGGTCCGTACCAGCGCGAGGAATTCCGCCCGATCCGGGACGACCACTTCGGCCGCCGCCGACGGCGTCGGGGCGCGAACATCGGCCGCGAAGTCGGCGAGCGTCACGTCCGCCTCGTGGCCCACGCCGCAGACGACCGGAACCGAGTGTGCGACCACGGCGCGCACGACGGCCTCGTCATTGAATGCCCACAGGTCCTCCAGCGAACCGCCGCCGCGGGCCAGGATCGTGACGGCCGGGGCTTCATCGGGCTGGCCTGCGGCGATCCGGGCCGCCGCATAGCGTTCGATCTTGCGGAACGCGCCGACGAGACTCGCCGGCGCCGATTCGCCCTGGACCTGGGCGGCGACCAGGACGACCCGCGTCAGTGGCCAGCGCCGCGAGATGACGTGGCAGATGTCCTTCCAGACTGCACCGGTCGGGCTGGTGATGACGGCGATGGTCGCCGGTCGGGCCGGGAGCGGGCGCTTGCGGGCGGCCTCGAACAGACCCTCGGCGGCGAGCCGCGCCTTCAACGCCTCGAACCGGAGTGTCAGGTCGCCGAGCCCCGCCGGCTGGATCGACTCGACGTAGAGCTGGAGCGCGCCCTGTGGCTCGAACAGGTCGATCCGGCCATGGGCCACGACCCGGAGCCCCGCCTGGGCCTCGAACGCCGAGCGCAGGCGATCGTCGCGGAACCAGACGCACTGGAGTTGGTTGCGCTCGTCCTTGAGCGCGAAATAGGCATGACCCGCCGAGGAGATCGTGACCCGTCCGATCTCGCCCTCGACCCACAGGTCAGAGAGGCGCGGGTCCGACCGGACCGCGCCACGGATCGACCGAGTGACCTCGCTGACACCCAGGATCCGGACGCCGAACGTGCCGGGGGCGGCCAGCGGCGCGGCCATCGGCGCCGCGGGCGATGACCCGGTCAGCGCACCACCGGCTGCGGGACCGGGTCCCACGGGCCGAAGCCGGCCGCTCCCATCCTCAGGCTCGGCCGGGATGGAGTCCCAGCTCGGCAACGCCCAGTCGGGTGGATCGGAACCGCCCCGCTCGCTCATAGGCCCTAGACCCGGGTCTGGTAGTCCCCGGTCCGGGTATCGATCCGGATCGTGTCTCCTGGCTCGACGAAGATCGGCACCGTCACGATCAGGCCACTCTCCGTGGTGGCCGGCTTGCGCGCCCCCGACTGCGTGTCGCCGGCGAAGCCCGGCTCGGTGTCGACGACCTTGAGATCGACCGTGACGGGCAGCTCGACCCCGATGGTCTCACCCTGGTAGCTCGTCCGGTCGAGGGTCATCCCGTCCTTCAGGTATTGGGCGGTCTCTCCGAGCTGCTCGGCGCTCAGGATGAACTGGTCGTAGGTGTCGTTGTCCATGAAGTGGAAATCGTCAGCGTCGCGGTAGAGGTACTGGAC
>JANMBS010000413.1:0-4853 GCA_031360525.1 Thermomicrobiales bacterium | reverse complement strand
CGCAATTCACCGACCGGGAACTCCCGTTCGTTGAGGATCTGGATCATCGTCCGTCCCACGACGCCGGTGGCTCCGACGACGGCAACGGTGAGGGGTCGAAGGTTCATGGTGGGCGCGGCTCCGCTCATCCTGTCGCAGGGTCGGGCACGGCCGGAGTATAGCAGCGGACCCCCGCGTGACAGCCCGCCCGAGGCTCAGCGGCGACGAACCGCGCGCGGATCCAGGGCGTCCCGCAGACCGTCACCGATGAAGTTGACGGACAGGACCGTGAGCGCGATCGCGATACCCGGGGCGATCCACAACCAGGGCGTGTCGATCAGCACGGTCGGCGACTGGGCGGCGTTGATCATCTCGCCCCAGCTTGGGACCGGGACCTTGACACCCAGCCCGAGGAACGACAGGCCGGCCTCGAGGATGATCGCGCTCGCCACTCCGAATGTGGCCAGCACCGCGAGCGAGCTCATGATGTTCGGGAGGAGGTGTCGGAAGAGGATCCCGGGCATGCTCACCCCGACGACCCGCGCCGCCATGATGTATTCCGATTCACGGAGACTGAGCATCTGGCCGCGCACCAGCCGGCAGGCCCCGGGCCAGCCAAGGAGGCCGATCACCGCCACGACACTGAAGAGGCTTGGCCCGATGGCGGCAACGAAGACGATGACCAGCAGCAACGTCGGGATGCTCATCAAGGTGTCGACTGCGCGCATGATCGCGAAGTCGGTCCGGCCGCCCCGGACCCCGGCGATCCCGCCGAGGACCGTCCCGATCACGACGTAGATCGCCACGGCCCCAAGACCGACCACCAGCGACGTTCGGGCGCCGTGGACGACCCGGGCCCAGACGTCGCGCCCGGAGCGGTCCGTGCCGAGGAGGTGCTCCGCGCTGGGCGGCTGGCTGACGGCCTTGACGTCGGTGAAGAACGGCCGGCTCGACACGACATCCGCGAACACGGCAAGGAGCACGATGATCGTCAGCAGGACCATGCCCACGACGGCCAGTCGGTGGCGCACGAAACGTCGCAGGGCCGCACGACCGGGCGAGTGACGCTCGACCGCGACGACCTGGATCGGCTGGGCGTCAGCTCGCAGCGCCAAGGTGGATCCTGGGGTCTGCCCTGGCGTAAGTGATGTCCACGAGGATGTTCGTGATCAGCACGGCCGTCCCGATGATGAGGACGACCCCCATCATCAGCGCAGGATCGCGGTCGCTGGCCGCCCGGACCGCGAGCTGGCCCATACCGGGCCATGCGAAGATCTGCTCGGTGATCACCGCGCCCGCCACGAGCTCGGGGAGCAGCAGTCCAAGGACCGTGATGATCGGGATGAGTGAGTTCCTGAACGCGTGGCGGACCACCACGGTGTTGGGTGTGAGGCCCTTGGCCCGGGCGGCGACGACGTACTCGCCGTTGAGGGCTTCGAGCATGCTCGCCCGCGTGTAGCGCAGGAGGGGCGCCGCGCTGGCCAGGCCGAGCACCATGGCCGGCAGGAACAGGTGGCTCGCGAAGTCGAGGATCGAGTTCGGCCTGCCCAGGGTCTGCATGCCACCGCTCGGCAAGACATCCAGCCAGACGGCGAAGATGTAGATCGCGGCCAGACCAAGGACGAAGGTGGGGACGCTCGAGAGGGCCAGCGTCACCGTCGTCATCCCGTAATCGGCCTTCGAGTACGGGCGAAGCGCGGCGAGGATCCCGAGCGGGATCCCGACCAGGACCGCGATCAGGATCGCGACGCTCATGAGCGCGAGCGTCGGCGGGATCCGCTTGGCGATCTCCTCCGCGATCGGTCGATGGGATTGGATCGAGTACCCGAGATCGCCCTGCAGGGCACCCGATAGCCAGATGACGTAACGCACGGGCACGGGTTGATCGAGCCCGAGCTCGTGGCGCCGCTCCTGCAGGAGCTGCGGGTTCCGCTGGAGCTGGGCCAACACGGTCGGGTCCATCCGTGCGGTCAACGGATCCCCGGGCGCGAGCGACAGGGCCACGAAGCTCGCGATCGTGATCCCCAGCAGGACGGGAAACGCGATGAGGATCCGTCGCAGGATATATGTCGCCATCCGGCCGCCCTCAGGTGGTCTGGGGCGGCCGGTGGGTCGACACGCTCACGGAGCGTTCGCTACGGAGTCAAGGTCCAGTTCTGGACGCCAGTGATGAACTCCCGCGTGTCGGGCGGGATTGTGACGCCCTGCAATCGCTTGGTCTTGGCACTGAGCGCATTGGTCGTCCACCACGAGACCTTCTCGACCTCGTCGTTGATCAACTTGCTGACACTCTTGAAGATCTCCGTCCGCTTGGTCTCGTCGATCTCCTTGCGCGCGGCGACGAAGCCGTCGTCGATGGCGCAATTCCGCGAATAGGTCTTGAAGTGGGCCGGTTCGGTCTGCTTGCAGCTGAAGTAGATCTGCGACGCGAACGGGCTCACGCCTTGCGCGCCGCCCTGGGCGATGGTGACATCGAACTGGTCGATCTTGTCGTACATCTCGATGGCGGCGGTCGTCTCGAGGCCGATGAGCTCGACCTTGAATCCGATGTCCTGGAGGTTCTGCTGCATGATCGGGGTCCACTGCTCGACGCCGGCAAAGGACTTGTCGAAGACGATCCGCAGCGGCTTGCTCTTGTCCCACGACGACTCGTCGAGCAGCTGCTTGGCCTTCGCGGGGTCGTAGTCGAAGAACTCCTGGTCGTCGGCGGCGGGCATCCCGGGCAGGACGCCGCGATTGATATGGCCCGCACCGTTGTAGATGGAGTCGATGATCCCCTGCGCGTCAACGCCCATCGCGATCGCCTTCCGCGTCTTCACGTCGGTCAGCGTGAGCATGTTCATGTACGGACCATAGGTCCCCACGCCAGACGTGGAGAGCACGTCGAGGGTCGGCACCTTCTCGAGGCGGCCCTTCTCGGCCGGGTTGAGTCGGATGGACAGGTCGAGATCGCCCGATTCGAGCTGGGCGATCGCCTGGTCGCCCAGGAGCCGCTTCACGAAGACGTTCTTGATCTTCGGGGCGCCCTGGAAGTAGTCCGGGTTCGCCTCGAACTGGCTGTACTGGTCCGTCTCGTACTTGATGAACTTGTACGGCCCGGTCCCGATCGGCTTGGTCGTCGAGAACTCGATCGTCTCGACGGCTTTCGGATCCGTGTCCTTGAGGATGTGCTGGGGCACGATGAACGCCGACGGGTCGGTCAGGTCACTGACGAAGTCCGCGTTCGGCGCGCCGATCGTGAGCGAGATGGTGTTGTCATCGATGACCTTCACTCCGGAGGCGATCCCGTTCGGGTCGGTGACCTTGTCGACGCCCACGACGGCGGCCCAGGCGTTCTGGGTGTTCTTCCGCGTGTTCAGCAGCGCACGGCTGACCGTGAACGCGACGTCATTGGCGGTGAACGCCTCACCGTCGTGCCACTTGATGCCCGGATGCAGGTGGAACGTCCACGTCAGCCCGTCGGGGCTGATATCCCACGTGTCGGCAAGGTCGGCCACCGGCGTCCACGTGGCCCCGTCCCACTTCCGCTCGATGAGCTTGTCGAACATGAGCTGGAAGTTGACGGCCTGGCTGAAGGTCTCCTGTGAGGCGGGATGCCAGATCGCCGTCAGGTCGCCGAGCCAGTGCATCTGGAGCGTGTCCGTGACGCCGCCACCGGTGGCGGTCGATGGTGCGACGGAGGCTGCACTGCCTCCAGGTGCCACGCTCGCCGGTGGGACACTCGAAGCGCTGGGGGTGGCGGCCTGGCAGGCCGAAAAGGCGAGCGCCGCCACCGTGAGCATCGCGAGGCCGCGTGTCCGCATGGTCCCTCCTCCGAGATCACTGGGGCGTCTGCTACTTGGCCGCCCGACTATAGGAGTGCAGCGAGGGCTCGTCAATGAAATTTCGCTTCAATTCGTGGGACTTGATCGAGGCCACCGCCCGCCGCTGGGCGGACAGCACGAAGCCGCCGGTTTCCCGGCGGCTTCGTGGCCTGAACGGTCAGGATGGGCCGGTGGTCAGACCGGGTCCTTGGCCAGGTGGCGCTGCATCGCGGCCTTGCGCGACAGGTTGATCCGGCCCTGGCGGTCGACCTCGGTGACGACGACCATGACCTCATCGCCGACGGACACGACATCCTCGACGGTGGGCACGTGGTAGTCGGCAAGCTCGCCGATTCTGACCAGGCCTTCCTTGCCCGGCAGGATCTCGACGAATGCGCCGAAGCCCATGATCCGGGTGACCGTCCCAAGGTAGAGCGAGCCGATCTCGACTTCCTTGGTCAGGCTCTCGATCCACTGGATGGCCTTGCGGGCGTTCTCGCCCGACACGGCCGCGATCTCGACGGTCCCATCGTCTTCGACGTTGATCTCGGTCGAGGTCTCTTCCTGGATCTTGCGGATCATCGATCCACCCTTGCCGATGATCTCGCGGATCTTCTCGGGGTTGATCTTGATCGTGGTGATGCGCGGGGCGAAGTCGCTCATGTCGGAGCGGGCCTCGGGCATGACCGCGGTCATCTTGTCGAGGATCTCGAGGCGGGCCGCCAGGGCTTGCTTGAGACCGTCGCGGATGATCGCCTCGTTGATGCCCTGGACCTTGATGTCCATCTGCAGGGCGGTGATGCCGTCGCGCGTACCGGTCACCTTGAAGTCCATGTCGCCGACCGAGTCCTCCTTGCCGAGGATGTCGGTCAGGACGACGAACCGGCCATCCGGTTCGCTGATCAGGCCCATCGCCGCGCCGGCGACCGGTGCCTTGATCGGCACGCCCGCGTCCATCAGGGCAAGTGTCGAGCCGCACGTGGAGGCCATCGACGTCGAGCCGTTGGAGGACAGGCACTCCGATACGAGTCGGATGACATAGGGGAACTCATCGTGGCTCGGCAGGACCGG